>CALKWO010000191.1 GCA_938003875.1 uncultured bacterium | reverse complement strand
CACTGCTCATCTGGCACAGGAAAAATTTGCTAAGAGCAGGCTTTGTTATCTATAGTCATTTTATAAATAAGACTGTGACCACAGAAAACGTTAGAAGCTGAATACCGCTTACTGGAGCAGATGCTATTATCATAGTACTGCTCATCTGGCACAGGAAAAATTTGCCAAGAGTAGGCTTTGTTATCTATAGTCATTTTGGTGACCACAGAAAACTTTAGAATAGCCTAATGTTGATGTTGTAATGTTTTTATAATTTATGATAAAAGGTTGTGTTATGAAAATCCAGACTTTTTTTATGCAAGTCTTTATTTTGGGGATCTGGCTTTTGCTTATATCAGGAATTCAGGCTCAGATAAAAGAATTGCCTGATTTGACTTTTAGACAAGAAACTGGAAAAGAACAAGCTCTATCAAAAAACATAGCAAAAGTTTTGTACTTTTTTGATGAAAATGCACTACAAAACAGGAAGGCATTGGAAATCCTCAACCAGATTGGCTATGCTTTCAAAACAAAAGAGCTAGAAGTTTTTGCGATCTGTCTTTCTTCTGAAGAAAAGCCTGATCTTCAAGAGATGCAGGAAATAGCAAATTATATCTCTTTTCTCTTGGATCCCATGTCTATAGAATTCCAAAAGCTTGGTATTTCTAAATCTCCTATTTTTCTTATCAGCGATGAAGATGGACATGTGTGCTATTGTGATTTTCCAGAAAATTTGAGCTATACACAGCTTAGACAACAAGTCAGACTGGCAATGAAATTCATCACACCAGAAGAATCTCAGAAGATATCTTCTGCCTCCGATTTTTTTGCATCCAAAAATTGGGTTGCTGAAACAGAAAAAACACCTAAGACCCATGGAACCATAATTCCCTCAGAGATAAAGCCTCCAATAGTAGAGCCAGAAAAAAATTTAGTTACAGAAAAAAAAGCAATGGAGGAGAAGGCAGACAAAAAGAAATTTCTATCCAGCGAAACTTTATCTTGGGATCAGGAAGCTATCGCTGCTATAGCAACCAGAGTGCCAGTGACTACTAGCATCACGAAATTGCCCCTTGTCTTCACAGAAAAGGGAGTTATCAAAAGCAATCTGCCAGACCAACAGTTTTTTTCTTTTTTTGTAGGATTTTTAGTAAAACTTTTCCCTTTGTTTTTATGGGGATGGGGCATTCTATATACTCTATCTAAAATCCTTAAATACAACGGAATGCTCTGGTCTTTCCTTGCATGTTTGATTATTTTTAGCCTGAATCTGATATATCTTTTGATGCAAATTCCTATGGCTTTTGCTATCTTGTATTATCCGCTTCTTGAATGCCAGCAATTTCTTTTGTGCTATTATAACTTTTTAGAGCCATTTTCTATCGATACGGTTTCATTGATACTATGTCAGTTTGCACTTCTGGCTGGCCTTTCTTCTCGCTATAAAAGAGAAAAGGAGTGTTTGCCTGCATGAGCAAGGTAAGGCTTTTATTTTTAGGAACAGGAGACTATGCCAATACAGGAGCAAGGGCAAACCAGGCGATCTGGATACAAAGCAACAACACGAATGTCTTACTAGAATGTGGGCCAACAACTTTGTATCGAATGCAGCAAGAAAGATTAAATCCTGATGATTTACAGGCTGTTTTAGTTACACATTTTCATGCAGACCATTTTATAGGTCTTGTTTTTTTAGATTTAGCATTAACCCTGGATTGGAATCGACATCGCACCATAACCTATGCAGGCCCCAAAGGATTAACAGATCATTTTATAGAAGCATATAAAATTTGTTATGGTGATTTTTATCCCAATTACCAGTTCCCAAGAAATTTTGAGGAATATTTTCCTAAGCAGACGTATAATCTTGAAGGAATAAAAATTTTTCCTATTCCCATGAAGCATCGCAAAGAGTCTCTTGGCTATAGAATAATCATTGAAGATAAAATCATTGCGTTCACAGGAGACACAGCATGGCATGAAGATATATCCTCTTTAAGTAAAGATGCTGATATTTTAATTACAGAGTGTGTTGAATATCAAAAAAATGCCAAAAATCATCTTTCTTATCAAGAACTTATAGAAAATTCTTCTTCACTAAAAGCCAAAAAAATTGTCCTGACGCATGTAGGCAAAGAGATCTTGGAAAATAAAAATCGTATACAGTGGGAAGTTGTAGAAGATGGTAGGGAAATATTTTTATAGAAGGAAATCAATATATGAATAGCTGGCTATATCCAACCACTCTCTTTTTAGCAGCTTTTATTATATGGATTCTAGGTGTACTCTTTTTTAAAAAAAGAAGCTTCATCTTTTGTTTGTATTTAAGTGCTATACTAGGTATCATAGGTATATTGATACTTTTTATTAATGGTTATGGCTCTTTAGCCATCGCTTTACTTTGTATTGTCTTTTTTTTCTTTTTACTCCATTTTGGATTTGATATTTCTTTTTCTCAAAAGAAATCTTCTGGGCCGTTTTCAGCTTTTTTATATAAGCAAGGGATTGCCTGCACTTATCTTGATCCCAAAGGAGAAATCGAAATAGAAGGGCAAAAAATACCTGCAATCACAGAAGGTCTTATGATTACCCAAGGAAGTAAAATCCGTATTGTCCGATGTGCTCCTAAATTTGTTATTGTAGAAAAATACGATTCTGAGTAAAATTTTACAGATATTTTTCATGTGCCAATTAGAAAAAGCAAAAAAGATCATAGAAGAATTAAGAAAATATGGCTATAAGGCATATTTCTGCGGTGGGTGCGTAAGAGATTTTCTCTTAAACAGAAAGCCTAAGGACTATGATATTGTTACAGATGCTCATACGCAAGAAATTCAAAAAATTTTTAAGCACACACTCCCTTTAGGGGCGAAGTTTGGCATCATTAAAGTCCTTTATGGCAAAGATAATTTTGAGGTCGCTACTTTCCGTAAAGATGGCGACTACGAGGATGGCAGAAGGCCTGCTAGCGTAATTTTTTGCGATGAAAAAGAGGATGCTCTGCGCAGAGACTTTACTATAAACGGTCTTTTTTTAGACCCTGTTTCCAATACGATCATAGACTATGTCAATGGACAAGAAGATATAAAAGAGAAGATTATCAGAACTATTGGAATTCCGTCTGAAAGATTTTCAGAAGACCATCTTCGACTGATGAGAGCAATACGCTTTTCTGCCCAGCTTTCTTTCGAAATTGCGGATGATACATGGAAAGCATTAACCTCTATGGCTTCTTTAATACAAACGGTATCCTGGGAAAGAATACGCGATGAGCTTTCCAATATGCTTCTCTGCAAGTATCCAGAAAGAGCAATTGCACTTTTACAAAAAAGTGGTCTTCTTAGCTATATTATGCCAGAATGGGAAGAATATGAAGAAAAATTTTCTGATGTATTGGAAATGTTAAAATTGGCAGCACCTATCTCTAAGATGGAAATGGCATTAGGTATATTGTTGTGGCCCTTCCTCAACTCTGGTGTACAGAGTGACAGGGAAGAGGTATCCTTGAAAAATATCGCGAAGAGGCTTTGTCTTTCCAGGAAGTCGACAGAGTATTTAACAGGATTGAAAAATAACTACCATTCTTTTGAGAATATCGTTGGTATGAGTTTAGCCAATTTTAAACGTTTTCTAGGTCTTTCTGATTTTTTCGATCTTTTAGAAATATATCGGCTAGAAAAAAGTGTAGCCCAGGGAAATCTCGATTTGTATTGGTATTGTCAGAATAAATTCAAAGAATTCGGAATAGATAAAATCAAACCTATACCATTACTAGATGGTAATGATTTGATGCATATCGGATTTAAACCAGGCCCTATTTTTAAAGATATGCTCTACTTTATAGAAGAACAACAGTTAGAAGGGAATATCTCTACACGAGAGCAAGCTATCCAGCTTATCAAATCTCACTTTGGGGAAGGGAAAAATATTGAAACCTAAAAAATCTGACCAAAAAGAAATAGGCCTTATTCGCCTTCTTTGTACCTGCGGGAAAAGAGTAAAAGTTTCTCCTGAATTCGCAGGAAAAGTTGGGAAATGCCCTAAATGTGGAAATCCTGTTCAGATTCCACCACTAGAAGTGATTGAAAAGAAGATGAATGAAATGAAGGGGAAGGAAGAGGAAAATGACATCTTTGAATTTCCCAGTCTCCCTGAGTTAAAGCAGCTTTCGCTTGGTGGAGATGAAGATCCATCATCAAAGGATAGAAAAAGGCCTGTTCTACAATTAGGCACGCCTGATATTCTAGAAACTACAGGAGATTTGGAAGCATATTTTCACGATGATCAGAATATTGCTATTCCACAGCCTGTCCAGACACCGGCTCCTGTAAAAAATATTCCGGGCATGGGAACTGTAAAAGGAAAGCCCATTCCCCCTAAAGAAGAAAAGATAAAAAATGATTTTAGTGATGAAAACATTTTTGAACCTTTAGAAGAAAAAAATATTCAGGATATTTATACTAAAGAAGAAAATATTTTTGAGCCTATTCAGGAAGAAGTCAATCTCTTTGAAACCAATGATGTGCAGTTGCAGCAAGAAATATCTTTTGAAAATCAAGAAGAAAATTTTATCAATACCAACAGGGAAGAAAGCTTCGACAATGCTGTTTCTGTTGAGGAAGTCGAAGGAAGCTTCGATAATGCTGTTTCTGTTGAGGAAGTCGAAGGAAGCTTCGACAATGCTGTTTCTGTTGAGGAAGTCGAAGGAAGCTTTGACAACGCTGTTCCCATAGAAGAGCCTGGCGATTTTGTAGAAGCAATTACGGTAGAACAAACTACAGAAAGCAATTCTCTTGCCCAAGCTATTTTTATAGACGACGGCCTTGTGGAAGCTATGGAAATCAAAGAGAATCATTTTTCTGCCCCTCATATAAATGAATTTCTTTCAGAAGAAGATGGCTTAAAAGAAGACCAGGTAGAAGCTATGGAAGCTGAATTCATTGAAGAAATTTCTGCAGAAGAAGCTATGGAGGAAGAGGCGATACATATAGGCGATTCTCCAGAATCCGAAAAACAATACGAATTAGAAGAAATCGAAGAAATAGCAGAAACAGATATTACCTTTGATACTAAACAAACAATCCAGTCTCCTAAAAAGGAATTTAAAGTAAACCTGGAAATTGATCTTAGCCGTGAAATGAAAGGTGGAGAAAACCTTCAACTGGCAAAAATCGCTCTGGAAAATAGCAATTTTGAAGAGGCAATGTATCATTTAGCAATTTGCATTTCTGCAGGAGAGGATATAGGGGCAGCCTACTATTTGAGGGCTGTTTTATATATCAGAAAAAAAATATGGCAAATGGCAATCGAAGATTTAGAAAATGCAAGGGAGTTTGCTTATGATGAAGCCAATCTGGAAGATTTATTGAACCAGGTATATTTTCAACTCGCTACAGAATATAGAAATATAGGAGCCTATGGCGAAGCCCTGAATTATTTAGATAAAATTGTAGGATGCAATATTTTCAACGAAAAGGGAAAAGTATATTGGATAAGAGCCAAGTACCTAATACGCGTAGGAGCTCTTGAAGCATCTCTCAGAGACCTTGAAGAAGCCATTCTGAATGAATATCTTAAACCAGAAGTGTTTGAGACACGAGGAAATATCTATCTTGAGCAAAAAGATTATGAATCGGCAATACATAATTTTAGCTCCAGCATTAGCCGTGGAGGGAAAAATGCTTCTCTCTATAAATCCAGGAGTGAAGCCTATTTCTTTCTAAAAGATTTCGATGCTGCTTTATCTGATATACAATATGCCCAACAGCTTTCTCCCGATGATTCTTGCCTTTATGATCTTGAAGGCCTTATCTTGAATGAAAAGAATATGCAACAGGAAGCGGACATCGCTTTTGAAAAATCTTTGGGTTTAGATCCCAACAATAGCCATCATTATTTTAATCGTGCTCTTTGTTATATGAGAAGAGGGAGATATGACCGTGCGATAGAGGATATCACGAAAGTCATTCAAAGCAATCCTAAAGACCAATTTGCTTATCTAAAAAGAGCAATATGCTATCAAGAAAAATCGAATCCTAACCTTGCTTTAGCAAGACAGGATGTAAAAAAAGTAGAAGAATTAGATCAAAGTTCACTATATCGCTCTAATAAGATAAATTTAGGAAAGGAAATCCTTTGAGCGATCCCAAAAAAACTTTTCCACGTCTATATAAGCCAGTTTTTGAAGAAACGCAAAGATGGGATACTACCAATTCCATTCATGCAACAAGCCTTCTTATAGAAACCCTGGAGGATATTCTATCAGAGCAATATATTCGAATACCACATTGTATTTCCTCTATTATCTGGCAAGAGGATAAGTTAAAAATAGATATGGAAAGAACCTTTGATGAAAATGATCCGTATATTAAAGAAGAAGCTTTGATTGCCCCGCCAGAGCACCAGACGGACCGTTTTTGGAGAAGAAAATTAACAAGACTCACTTATCTTGTCTGCCAATTTTTTTTGGGGATACTTACAGGAAAATTGCCTGTAAACCAACAAATTCTTATAAAAGAAGGTCTGCTATCCTATCATACGGATCAACAGTTTGTAGTGCTTCAACAATTTTTTTATAAAGGAATGGCAGAAGATCCTTCTCGTAGATTCCAGACATGGGAAGAAATAAAAGCCCAACTAGAATATTTGAAAAAAGAACTATTTCCCCCTATGGACTATTCTTGTACAGATACAAATTTGCCTCAATATCCAGAATTAGCTAACAAATATAAAAAAATGTTAAGTAAGGCAGCAAACCAGACAACTGCCATCTATAAAGCAAATGCACAAAACTATGAAATTTTTTTCTGGATACCAAAATTTGAGAATGCATACAAAATTGTCGTAAATAGTCCTTCCGAAGTATATATTGGCCGTAAAAGCAATAAAGATAATGCAGTAAAGCAAGTTGGGCAGTTGGATAAAATGCGTATCCATAAAACCTGTGAAGAAAAAGAAGGCAAATTCTGTTATGAAATTTTGATTGAAGGGGATTCTTGTCTCTCCAGAAAGCATGCAAGAATTGTCCTTCCTGAAAAAGATTCAGAAGCTCCCTATTGTGAAGATATGGGAAGCACGCATGGAATTATCATGTTTCTGGACAGCCAGCGTAATCTTACTAGCAGCAAAACAATTTTGAGTAAAAATAGAATGGAATTCTTTTGTCCAAAAGATCAATATATTCAACTAGGAAATACCTCTCTGCGTATTCGCCCTGTTGTTCTACCTTGAACGAGCAGCAATAGATTGTAGCCACAGGGTTGCGCCCAAAAGCCTAACGCTAGCGAATCCCTGCGTCTTTACTCAATACCCTTTTGTCTGAACTAAAAATCGAAAGATAAATGGGCTTATTTTAAGGAAAGAATTTAAAAATGTCTTCACTTATCATGATGGAACAAATGCAGTCAGATCCACAGACGATCCAAGGATTTCCTGTTTCTGCCCTTGTGCTTCAGACAATATGGAAAAATTCTTTAACCAATATAGGGCAATGGGAATTTTCTCAAGAGGAAATAGAACTACTTTCTCTTTATATACGAGAAGGACAGAGCAAAAAATTTATAGAAAGTTGCCTGATTCCTTTTGAGCAAGTTTTCAAGACTAAAGGAATTCATTATTTTAAAGAATATTCTAAGCGTTATGGTATTAAAGATTTTATGGAATTCCATGAGACACTGATAGGTTTGTTAGAAAAAATCTCTCTTATAAAATTTGAAGAGGACGATCTTTCTTTACAGTGCAAAACCACTCTTGCTATAGCCGAAGAACTTTTAAACCATGTTTGCTGGGGTTTGTATCTTCTCTACCAGGCAGCAGGAATTCGTAGTGATTTCCAGGCAAAAAATATAGATCCTGATGATTTCTTGTTTATAGAAAAGGCAGTAATTCTTGCATCCCAACTTTATCTCTCTTTGCTTACAAAAGAAAGAACCGATATCTCTTCGTTTTGCGAAAAGATCAGCCTTTTGGTTTCACCATTACATTTGGGCTTTATCAGCACCCTTGCCTCTAAAGGAAGTCGAGGTGTAGATGGATCTTTTTTTCGATTGAGAAATAGCTGCAATGAGATAGCCAATGCACTTCATGCCCTAAAAATCAAAGATTTCATCCAAAAATTTTCTTGCGATTTTTTTATAGCTCCCTTTTATTCTAGTCTTTCCTGTGCTGCCCTTGCATATTCTGCCTGTATGGATCAGAATACAGATCTTACTTTTTCGATCCATCCCTACAGTCATTATGAAGAGCATGTAAGGTGTGGTGAATGGGAAGACAAAAAAAGCAGGGATATCCTGGCTAGAATTTCCCAAATTCCTCCTCTGATAAGACCTTATGCACAGGTATCAGGAAAAAGAATTTTTATCCTTACTGGCAATCCTGGGGATGGAAAAGTGCTGAGAGGCCTAAGGAACTACTATAAAGAGCTAGGGGCATCTTGTGTATATCTGAGCTGCGTAGAAGCTCCCAAAGAATATGGAAATCCCAATAGGGGCCCTTTTAAAATTCAGGATATGGAACTTGCCGTTGCCCCTACTTTTTTTTCAACAGGGCCAGCACCCTTACGACAATGGCAAAAATACGTAGCAGAGTATAAAAATGAACGATGAAACAATGGCGATTATCGTAGCGGCAGGAAATTTAGAGTCAGAAGAAGACTTTTATACATCCTTACTTCAAAAAAGGGCTTTCCTTATTGCTGTAGATGGTGGTTTAAAGCTCTTCCGAAAACAAAATATCAAACCTGATATTTTATTAGGAGATATGGACTCTATTAGCCAAGAGGACATGAATTGGGCTTGCCAGGCTCAAATTCCTCAAAAAAAATTTTCCTGTGATAAAGACAAAACAGATACCCATCTTGCCTTAGATATGGCGATAGAGAATAAGAACAATCCTATCTATATCTTGGGTGGAATAGGCTGTAGGCTGGATCATACTCTGGCTAATTTATATTTACTCGTATATGGTTATGAAAAAGGTGCAGAGGTTAGAATATTGCATCCATCTCACTATGTGACGCTCTTAACTCCGTCTTGTAAAAAAATTGTAGAAAAAAAATATGGGGCAATACTTTCTATTCTCCCTGTCAGCCCTATACTTTCTGGTTTAACCATGGCGGGATTCCGCTGGAATCTCCAGGATAAAAGCATTGCCCAGGGTATGACATGGACGGTGAGCAATTTTCTTGAAGAAGAAACAGGAACAATTTTTTTACAAGATGGTATGGCCTTTGTAATCCAGGAAAAATTGTAATGGGGTCAATCCCCTGGAAAGATTGAGTATGAGATCGATAAAAGACTATTATGAAATTTTAGGGATCAATAAAGAATCCTCAGAATCCCAGATCAAAACAGCATACCGCGATTTAGCGAAGAAGTACCATCCCGATAAAAACCCAGGAAATAAAGAAGCAGAAAAAAAATTTAAAGAAATTACAGAAGCTTATGAAGTTCTTTCCAATACCCAAAAGCGTAAGCAATATGACCAATTCCGTGAGGGAGGCTTCCGTGGTTTTGGGCCAGGGAATCCTTTTAATGCAGGGAATATGGGAGGAACGTCTTTTGATTTTGAAAATATGGATTTGAGTGAATTATTCAATTCTTTCTTTAGTGGTGAGAGTGTATTTGGCTCTTCTGAGAGAGGAAGAAGAGAAAAACCAGAAAAAGGGGAAGACAGACATATCAAATTGGATATACCTTTTGAAGTCGCAGCCAAAGGCGGGAAGTCCACTATTACATTGAATAAAGATGTTTCCTGTAGCACTTGTAGTGGTACAGGTGTAACCATGGGCGGGCAGAGAAAAAGATGTAGCTATTGCAATGGAACAGGCCAGGTACAAAATCAGAAAGGAACCTTTTCTTTTCAACGTAGCTGCCCAAGATGTTTTGGCCAGGGAGTGTTGATTGACAGCCCTTGCCAGGTATGTCATGGAAGTGGATTTTGTAAAGCCAAAAGAAAATTGACCGTCCATATTCCTTCTGGGATTGAAACAGGAGAAAAAATAAAAGTATCAGGAGAAGGCCATCTTGGCAGTAATGGCGGAGGTGCTGGAGATTTATATATTGAAGTTACAGTTCTTGCCGATTCTCCTTTTTCCAGAGATGGTATCAACATTATTTCAGAATATACCATTGATCTGAAAGAAGCCATGCTAGGAAGTAAAGCCATAATTCGGACCCTGCAAGGAGAGGTAGACCTGAAGATTCCAGCAGGGATCCAACCAGGCAGAATGCTTCGTATCCCAGGACATGGTATTTCGCAAGGAAGAAGAAAAGGCGACCACCTGGTAAAAATTCAAGTTCATATTCCTGAAAAATTGACACGAAAGCAAAAAGAATTGCTCGAAGAATTTTCATCTTTAGGCTTAGAGTAAAACATTACATATAATTATTCTGAAAACGAGCATAATTTAAAATTTCACCACAGAGGCACAGAGAACACAGAGAAAAATGAGAAGAGAACCACAGATGAACACAAATAAACACGAATTAGATAATCTTTTTGGCCTCAATTTATTCATGAGCAAGTATCTAAAGAAACAATAAAATAGGAAAAAAACGTTATAAAAAAATATTTGTGTTCATCTGTGTTTATCTGTGGTTCAAAAAATAAAAATTCTCTGTGCCCTCTGTGTCTGTGTGGTTTTTTATTTTTTTAGTTTATGGCCGTTCACAGGGCAGTCCAGGGAAATGGAAATACTATGAAAGCAGTTGTTCAACGAATTTTGGAAGCCTCTGTTGAGGTAGAAGGTAAAATTGTAGGAAAAACAGGGCAGGGAATTTTGGTGTATTTAGCGATTATAAAAGGAGATACTTTAGAAAAAGCAAATGCTTTAGCCGAAAAGATAGCCTATTATCGTATCTTTCCAGACCAGGAACACAAGATGAATCTTTCTCTTTTGGACGTAAGGGGGGAAGCTTTGGTGGTGAGCCAATTTACGCTGGCTGCCGATTGCAGAAAGGGAAGACGGCCTGGTTTTGACCTTGCTGCGTCTCCTGAGGATGCTTTGCATCTCTATCAAAAGTTTGTAGAGAAATTACAATCATTCAACATCACTACTGCAACCGGCATTTTTGGTGCTTATATGGAGGTAAGCTCAATAAATCATGGACCAGTTACTTTTCTCTTTGAAATATAATATACTAAAATTTTTCTCTAACATGAGATTTAAAGAAAAGCTTTAGTATATTTATTCTGCTTTAAGAAAGTTGTTTATGGTAGAAAAAACTTTATCCTGGGTTACATCTGGCGATTTTGTGTCCAGTTTCCTGGAAATCTGCATCAAAACTTGTTTGATTTCATAAATATCAGCAGCCAACTCTTCTACTTGTTTTTCTATTGTGTTCATTCGTGTTTCACTAGGTTCATTATCTTTCACTACCTGTAATCCACGTAAGTAAAGCCCATTGTTAGGCTGGCTATATCCAAAAGGTATTGGTCTGTTTTTCGGTGGCAGACCATTATTTTTAGAAGCAGTTGCTAAACTCAAAGTATCTTCCTCCTGAGCGTTTTTTGTCATAAAATTAGGTGAATAGCTGCTCTCTTCTTGCGAAGAACTTTGGTGGAAAACTTGGGGTACAATTCCCGGTCTACCCTGATATTTTAAAAGGTTGGTTACCTCAGCAATTTGTCGTTGTTGCTCTATAATCTGTCTTTCTTGCTGTGCGATTTGTCTGTCCTTTTGGGCGATCTGGATTTCTTGTTGTATGCTTCTTTTGTTAGCAATCTCTAATTCCTGACTCAAAAGTGCCACTTTTTCTTCGGATTCTTGAAGACGGTACTTCGCAACGTTTTCTCTTTCTGCTGCTTCCTGTAAAAGAATTTTGCATCTTAGCAACTCGCTGTTCGTCTGCTTTTTTGCTTTTTCTAATTTTTCTATCGCAACATGAAGAGAATACGATGTTTGTTCGCAAGCCTTTTCGCGAAGGGCTAGATTACCTTCCTTGTCTTTGAGTTCATGGTATATGCGGGCCAGCTTGTCTTCTAAATGACGGATGGTTTCTTTTAAGAAAGCAACATCTTCTGGAATTTCCCGTGGTATCCCCATGCCTGATTTCTCCAGGAAAGTAAACTCACTAGTTTTATACATAGTGTCTTGTTGGTCTTTTGCGTGGACTATTTTTGAGAAGTTAAGCATCCCGCTCGCCTCCAGAGCAGATGGAACCTGAACAGGCCTTTTGTTTTCCCGATTCCGAGTTTTAGCGATCTAAAACATCTTTAAAGCATTGCTTTGGACACTATACATTTGCCAAAACAACATTGTTGATCAATTCGTCATATCTCGGATTATGAGTATAGCATTTTTTTTTTACATTCGTCAAGATATATTTTAAAAAAAAAATAAAAAAAAATAAAAAATTATGATCTTTAAAGGTATTGTTAATCTGGACAGCCCTTTTTATACTGCGAACGGCCATAAATTTAAAAAATAGAATTAACCACAGAGGTACAGAGAATTCTTAACTTTTGAACCACGGATAAACACAGATGAACACAAATAATTTTTTATAATAGTTTTTTTTCAATTTTATCGTTTTTTTAGATAGCTATTCATGAATAAATTGCAGCCAAGAAGATTATTTAATCCGTGTTTATTTGTGTTCATCTGTGGTTCTCTTCTGTGCCTCTGTGGTATTCAGCCTTCTATATCACAGATCCTGTTAGAACCAGCTTTTTACTTTGCTGAAACAACATGAATTAGAACAATATTATGGCCTAAAGAACAAACTTTTTCCTTTGCATACAATTGCCAATAGCCTTTAGAATGAGTTGTAGATTTCATCCGCCTTTTTATGTCCTCTTGCTGCTCCTGGGATTTAGAAACAGTGGTTTTACCTTCTCGGATCATCTTTTGTAAATTGGCTAATTCTTTTTCTAACTGTGCAAGAGGCTTTAGCTCTTCCTGTATCTTGTTTTGTATTTTTTTGTGGATATTGGTCCAGTCTTCTCTGGGGTAATCGCTAAATGTATAGAGTATGATCTCCATGATTTCCTTTTCTTTGGGAGAGTATTTTAAAATCAGTCCAGGCGTCTTCAGTATCTCATCGACAAACCGTATAACAGAACTTTCTGGATAAAGCTTCCGATAATGCTCTTCTATCTGCTCAACAGAAGCCTGAGATTTATAAAGAAACTTCTGAATTTTCCGATTTCTGGAAGTATTCAAAAAGCCTTCGTCCATAACTTGTTTTTCCAGAAGAATATCACCAGGATAAGCAAATTGCTCTAAATTTGGGATAGGCTTTTTTATAGGAGCTATTTTTTCCTGATCTGGCATTTGGGAAACAGGAACAGACGGATCATATTTTTCCTCTGGTATTTCCTGATAGACTAAAACCCCCTTCACCCCACAAGCTGCACAATAGGAAATTCTTTTTTCACCACAAACATGGCAATAGTGGTCTAATTTTTTCAATGCTTTATTGCATTTAGGACAAATAAAAACTTCCATAGCCCTTGTGGCTATCAATTTTTCTGCACAATGAATGCAATATTTAGCATCGCGATTTTTTTCTAAAAACTGGCATTTAGGACATTTTTTAATGACCACTTCCTGAGAGAGTAAAGACAGAAAAGAAAAAAGAAGCATACAACAGAAAGTTTTTTTTAGCATATTGTATTCCTTAAAATGGGCGATAGTATGATAAAATAGCATAAGTTCACAAAAGAATTATCAAGAAATTTTTTACTTCTTTTAAAAAACTGTTGCAAAACCTGGAAAAAATTTCGTACTATAGCAATACCAGGGGAGTTGCCCCTATTAAGTATACTCGAAAATTCTTTATTTTTAAGAGGAATTTTATGGAAAAAATTTTAATCACAGGAATGGCAGGAGGACTTGCGAATGTCGTTGCTGATAGCCTGAAAGAAGAGTATGAGATCATAGGCGTAGATACCAGACCTTACAGAAAAAGATGGCTATACCAGGGAAAATTTCTCCAGGTAAACTATACTAAACGAGAGTTTGGTGATATTTTTCGAGAATACAGGCCTGATAAAGTATTGCATTTGGGGCGAATCTCTGGAGCACAAGAAAAGCTATACCAAAGGCACAATTTCAATGTCATGGGGACAAGCAACATTCTCAATCTTTGCTCCAAATATGAAGTTGGGACAGTCATAATCTTATCCACATTTCATGTGTATGGAGCACACCAACACAATCCAGCAGGAATCACAGAAGACCAGCCATTAAGAGCAGGCCAGATTTTTCCTGAAATCATTGACGCTGTAGAGCTGGATTATCTGGCAACGTCCTATTTTTGGAAAAATCCTTCTGCGCAGACCATTGTTTTAAGACCTTGTAATATCGTTGGCAAAAATCTCAACAATACCATAAGTCGTTTTTTGAGACTCCGATTTATCCCCCATCTCATGGGTTTCGACCCGATGATGCAGTTTATCTATGAAAGCGATCTTGTTCAGGCCATTACTTTGATCTTAAAAAATCCTGCTATATCAGGAGTATACAACCTTGCAGGAAGTGGTTCTTTGCCTATGAAAGAGGCCATTAAAATTTTAGGAGCAAACTGCGTACCAGTTTCTCACTATCTTGCATATCCAGCATTAAAAATTCTTTCTGTAGCAGGAATCGGATTTCCCCCCCATCTTATGGATTATTTCCGCTATCCAGTAATTCTCTCAGATCAAAAATTTCGGGAAGCCAGCGGGTATACCCCGAAAGTAGGGATTGTAGATACATTGAAATTGGTCTTAAGCTAAATCTAGGTTCAGATATGATTCGATTTTTAACAGCAGGAGAGAGCCATGGCCCTATGCTGAGTGCCATCCTGGAAGGAATACCAGCAGGGCTTTCTCTCACACAAAAAACAATACAAAAAGATCTCCAACGCAGACAAAAAGGCTTTGGTGCGAGTCCGAGAATGTCTCTGGAAAAAGATCGTGTGCAAATTATCTCTGGTGTTATTCAGGGCAAGACAACAGGAGGGCCTATTGGACTTATCATCAAAAACAGGGATTCTCAGATAGAGCAAAAACCTCCCATGACAATCCCCAGGCCTGGCCATGCAGATTTGACAGGAGCCATAAAATATGGATATAAAGATTTACGCCTATCTTTGGAAAGAAGCAGTGCCAGGGAAACTGCCATGCGTGTCGCTATTGGCGCGGTATGTAAGGCTTTTCTGAATTTTTTTGGTATTTTAGTGGGCGGATATGTCGTACAAATCGGAAGCGCAGGAATAAAAAAAGATGCTCCGATGGATTTTATCAAAAAAATTGAAAAAGCCGAAAAAAGCCAGATACGTTGCCCTTTTCCTGAAGAAAAAGCCATGCTAGGCGAAATACAAAAAGCAATAGAACAAGAGGATACTGTAGGTGGAATCTTTGAGGTAGTTGCCATAAACGTACCACCAGGTCTGGGGTCTTTTATGCAATACGACCGTCGCCTGGATGCACAGATTGCTTCTTTGTTCATGAGCATACCCGCTATTAAAGGGGTAGAATTTGCTTTTGCTTTTGAAAATGCGACAAAAAAGGGAAGCGAGGTACAGGATGAAATCTTTGCCTCTGAAAACAAAAGGATTATAAGAAAGACAAACAGGGCAGGAGGCCTGGAAGGAGGCATTACAACAGGAGAGCCAGTTGTAGTAAGAGCAGCCATGAAGCCCATTTCAACCATAAAAAAAGGAATGCAGTCTGTAGACCTGGCATCAGGGAAACCTTGCCTGAGCGTTTATCAGAGAAGCGATGTTTGTGCTGTTCCCCGCGCTGTTGTAGTAGGCGAATCCATGCTATCCTTTGCGATTGCCAATGCCCTGATAGAAAAAATCGGAGGGGATAGCATGGAAGAAATGCTCCCGCGATTCCACAGCTTAAAGGATAGAAAATTATAGTTTTACTCTGCGGATGGTAATAATTAACTTGCTCTACTTTTATTATGAAAGGAGAAAGGGAAAAATATGTTTCCTATACAGTAAAATAATATAAAGACTTGCTATGAGAAATTTGTTTTCCTAGCTTGCCTTATTCCTGTCTTTGCAGTAGGGCCGATTGGCGAATGTAAAATGGCTAAACAATGGAATGTAAAGGCTAGAACCTTATGAAGATCATGAGAACAGGACTCAAGCTGAAGATAGCTCAAAAGTATATGGGGAAAAAAACTGGCATAATCATTTCCCAGGATTCTTCCCTGGCGGACAGTATCTGGTCTAAATATGAAATCGAAAGAATCCAGGGGCGTTTTCCGAATCTTATATTCCAGCGAGCGGATTCTGGTTGGCAAGGCATTTCTTTTAGCTTTGTACCCTCAATGTTTCGGCTTCGCCCATCATTAAACTGGATAGGAAATTTTTTTTTGAATTTTTTTTATCCTGTACAAAAACAGTACCAGGAATTCAAACAAGTATATAATGCAAGGAAGATAACACCTCTATCTCTCCAGCAGATCCGCTCTGTGATTCTTCAGCAAGGGTTTCTTTCTTCCAAGAATTTTGTACAATTAGACAGAATTTTGCAACAATTTGGCCTTTCTGATGATAAAATTTTCCAACCAACCAGCAGCAACGCTTTTTCTTGGAGAAGCATAGATCTTTCGTACAACACAAAAAAATACCAGGATCTCAGACAAGTATACAATGAAAGAGAAATCTCTCCTCTGCCACTCCAGCAGATCCGTCCTATGATTTTTCAGCAGAGGTTTCTCTCTTCCCCAAATTTTATAAAATTAGACAGAATTTTAGAAAAATTTGGGCTTTCTGATAATAAAATTTTCCAGCTATCCAGCAGTAACGCTTCTTCCTGGAGCAACATAAATTTTGCAGATTCTTTCTCTGCTACAAATGCTATACAATATGCCTTATCTTACAACAAAATGAGTCATCTGGAAAGCATAAACAAGATCGTGCCATTTTACAGCAGATGGAATCCTGTAAAATACAAGATGACTGATGCCTCCTCTGTTCCCTTCTACTCTTTCATAGCCCAAAATATTTTTTCGGAATCCTGGAAAAAAATAATCCTATCCAATAGAGATCGCATACACATAAATTCTATCTTACTGCAAAGGGTTGGGTTTACTCACGGGAGAAAGGATTCAATAGATACCAAAGCCTTCATGGCTCCTGTAAATTTGCTAAGATGGGCCAGCATTTCCCTGCATACCGATGAGCGTCTTATGAGTTTTGCCCTGCGCAATATTGCCAGCTTTCCATCGCTTTGGTTCAAGACAATACAGGCTAGAAATGCAGGGAGTGCAAAAAGTTTGTACATTTCTACATTCTCTTATCTACAAAGCTTCCGTTTGCACAAAGAGAATTTTGTGCAAAACGTCTGGAACCATTCTTTGCTTACTTCAAGGCCAGCAAGCATCATAAATATATCAAAGATGGCCATGCCCCTGTCGCTATCTTATTTCTTTAGGCATGAAATGAGGCCAACAGAGCAAAGAGACAAAGTATCAGGTGATTTGCCTCTGGCTATTATATTCCGCCCTATCAGAGATAAAAAAACTAGACAGACAGTGAGCCAAAACGATAGTTCACTATACTACAAGCTAGACTTATGGCAATGGAACAGAAGCAGGCTAAACACTGCTATGACAATATCTTCTTCTTCAGACATCAGGGATAAAAAGACCAGGCAGACAGTGAGCCAAAACGATAGTTCACTATACTACAAGCTAGACTTATGGCAATGGAACAGAAGCAGGCTAAACACTGCTATGACAATATCTTCTTCTTCAGACATCACCAAAGGTAGCACGTTGAAGCTTCTATTCTTTAAGAGAATAAGTAACCTGGTGGCACAAAGAAACTCTGTCTACGAAGAATCCCTAAAGAGTATGGTAGAAAAGAGTCTGATTTTAGGGAATTCCCGTTTAAGCCTTTTGGCAAACAGGAGCGTTGAAGATTATAACCCTATTTTTGCTAAGACAATCCATCGCAAAGGCTATCAGAAAGTAGAGGATTTTTATACTTTCAGCATTTCTTATCTGAAAAACTATCGCTTTTACCAAGAAAACTTCCTGCAAAAAGTCTGGAAGAATTTTTTGGGACTATCGCAAGAAGCGAATATCATAAAAAAAATTTCCCGTTTCCAATCCCTCATTGGTCTTACGGAAAGAACCGTATCAGGCATCTTGAGGAATATAAATTTACTGGGTATTTCCAGAGAAATAAAAATACTAAAAGGTTTGAGCAAATTTTGTTTTAGCCAAAATGTTGTTGAAGATATTTCAAGAGAAGATACCAATAGTGCCTTCTTTAAAAGTATGCTAGCACCGCAAAATAGAGTAGATGCTATTTCCATAGCACTACTCATTTTGCACAAAATCGCTTTGACTAATACAGGTTTGAGAAAATTTTTATCCATAGAAAAAGGAAGCCTGGCTCCACTTGAAGAGCACTCAAGCCTGGTCTTTTTTAGACAGAATAATTTTGAGGAATGGAAAAATCTGCGGAATCTGTTCAACCCCAAAAACTTTATTTCTCACAGAATCTTAGCGGATATATCGAAAAGGAACATAAGTCCTATTTTAGCTCCTCTAAATCTGATTGTATCCAGGCGTATGGATGTAGAAGATTTAAAATCCTTTTTCTCTAATATAATCAGGCATAGAGAAAACCAGAATTCAGAGCATTCCTCCAAAACGCTTTTCCTATCTCTGCAAAGTCGCCGCCTTTATGATGAAAGCATTCTGCAAAGACTTTGGGATAATTTTCAGATGATCTCGACGAGAATGAACATAGCGAAAAGCACTTATTCCCCATTTTTAGCTCGCCTGGAAAAAAGGGAAATGGGTATGTTTACAGACTTCCTATCTGTAAACAATCTAAAAACAAGAAACATACATGATTTTGCGGATCGCTTTGCCTTAACCTTCTTCAGACAAACGAATTTTAAAAATCTGGAAAATTTGTTTAGCCAAAAATCCTGGATTTCTTACAAATCTGTAAAAGAGATAGAGGGATACCCTATTTTAGAAAATTTAAATCGAATTCTTTTCAGACGTATGAATGTAGAGGATTTTAAGTCTATTTTGTTTAAAATAATCCATAAAAGAGAAGCCCTGAATGTAGAGCATTTGTCTAAAACGATTTCCTCTTCTTTACAAATTTTTCGCCTTGATGAGAGAAAAAATGTTCATCGTTTTGGGAAGAGTCTTCTGTTCCTTTCGGACAGAGAGAGCATTATAAAAGAATCGACTCATTTCCAACTCATAATGGACTTAGTCAAAAGAAGTCTGAGATTCGATCCAGGCCAATCAAAATTTCCAGGGGCATTGCCCCTAACTATTATGTTTCAACCTTTTGGGCCTAAGATCACCAAAGGGGAGCTTATTCCGTCAGCATTGCAAAACGATAATTTTCTATATTTCAAGATGTTCTACCCAAAAGAGGCGTGGAGGGCAGAGCATTTATATAAGACGTTTTTTTCTTCTATGCAAAGCCATCGACTTTATGAAGGAAATGCACTGCAAAGGCTTTGGAAACATTTTTCGAGAAGCTTCATCAGCGAAGAAATATCAAACAATTTTATTCGTTTGCAATCTATAGATTTAAACTTGATCAAGCGATTTCGAATAGAGGATTTGAATTTCCTTTTCTCAAAATGGACTCATCGCCAAGAAGCAACAGATGCAAAAAATCTGTCCGTCTTTTCTTCTTTACAAAAGCAAAGCTTATATAAAGAAATCTTTTTTAAGAGGATGGAGAAAAACTTTCTGCTTGTAGCGACAGGCACGAATAGCATACAAAGCTTTATCCATTCCCAATTCATCACGGGCTTGAAAAACAGAAATACAAGCCGTATCTGGGAAGGATGGAATTTTATTTTGCTCCAGCGCATGAATGTTGATGAGCTTAAAAGCCTGAGCTATTTGTTTAGCAAAAAAGGAAAAAAGAAGTATAATGCTGATATTATTCTTTTGAAATACATAGAAAATCTAAGAGAGTATCAGATTAGAAAGAGAATCCATTCTAAGCCTGTTTTAGAGCATCTTACCTGGATGTTCCTACAGAGCATGGATAGCCAAAAAAAAATTACGGATTCTCAGTCTTTAGCCCAAAAAATCCTGAGTGCCAAATTTTTGATAAACAAAAGCAGCTATAAATCCTTGTTCACAAAGGAACGCTATGAATTTATCGGATTTCCGAGGACATCTTTGCGCTTTCATCGAGGTTTAAAAGATTTTAAAAGAGTGCGTTTTGCTTCTCAGCCTAAAGAATCCGACAGAACCATCAAACAATATACTTTGGAAAAATTGTCTTTTTATAATCCAGTAAAAACGATACCCATGGCAGCCTCTGCGCCTGGACTGGTTTTTCAAAAGGCCTCTCCCTCTGCTGGGAAAATGATGGCTCAGGCTAGTCAGGATTTACTTAAAAAATTAGAAAAGATACAAATTCCCATTGTTCATGAGACTTCTACGGTTACTTCAAACCAGATGAACCAGATTGCATCTAAAGTGTACCAGATGTTTGAAAAAAAGATTGCTATAGAAAAAGATAGAAGGGGGATATTATAATGGGTCTGGCAACAACCTCAGTCGCTTTTACTGCACAGGGAATAGATCAAGCTGCCCGCAAGTCAAAAGAGACACTAAACCCTATCAGAAGGCAAAAAGCCAATATTCTCGTGGAAGACACAAGCGAGGTGATTTATGTTATGTTCAATCCAACGGAATATACAGAAACCATTAAGGTCAATCTGAATTCTGAATCCAGTGATTCTAGCGGACATAGCCCCTATGTTACAGTAAAAGATATATCAGATAATAACTATTATAGCAAAAAAAAGTTTTATGATGTACTGGATAAGTTTAAGCCCCCAACAGAAAAAGAAAAAGCAAAGAGAAATTTTGGCAAAAAGCCCTTTTTTAAGAATACAGAAAAGAGTAGCTTTACTGTAACGCTCTTCTACGATACCTATGAAGATGGCAGCGATGTTACAGATGAAACAAGCAAGATCAAGGCTCTTTTGATGCCAACAGTAGCGCAAAAATCGGGCAAGCATCCTCCGATTTGCGTTTTTCGCTGGAATAAATTTGAATATAGAGGAATCATCACCAGTTTAGACCAGAAATTCACTATGTTTTTGTCTAATGGACAGCCTGTCAGGGCAGAGTTGATGCTTACCTTTCATCCCATCTATACAGCAGATGAAGAGAAAAAAATGAGTGGAAGAGAAGCTTGTCGACAGCTATGGACGGTAAAGAGCGGAGATCGTCTGGATTTGATTGCCAACAAAATATACAAAGACCCTGCTGCCTGGCCTGTTATTGCAGAGTACAACAATATCGAAAATCCTTTGACATTTCCCACCAAAGAGCATTTAGGGATGGAACTGGTACTTCCTGATCTTTTTGCCTAACACGGATAAACTGTAACCAAAAAGAAAAAAATTTACCGCAGAGGTGCAGAGGTCGCAGAGAAAAATTTTTATATTTTTTATTCTTCTCTGCGTTCTCCGCGTCTCTGCGGTGAAAAATCTTTACACTTTTGCTGTCTTTCCGCATAGTTCCAAAAGTTTGCGCAAGACGGAATCTTTTCCATATCGATTTTCTATGGTCTGGATTTTACGAAATCCCTGACCATAGATATCCTCTTGCACAGGTATACTGGAAGCTTCTTTATCATAGCCAAAAAATTTCAGGATATGATAGGAAACCCATTGGGCCATGCCTTCGACATAGAGAACTCCTGCTTTTGTTTGAAAATGGTCAGCCTGCCAGGCATGAGTATATTCATGAGCCAGAACGCCCAGGCATAGGGAATAAGGCAGAAAATTTTCTATATATACATCGAATGTATTGCCCTTGCGTACAAAAATACCCAAAGACCTCTGGTCTTTACTGCCTACAGTGTTTGGGTATTGCTTACGAAGGCTTGCAATGACTTTAGAGTCTACAAGATGAAGTTGAGTAGAGCTGCGTATTTTCATGGAAAAATTTTTTTCGAGAACAGGCAGGAGCTTTTGGAGTATCTGGCTTGCTTTGTCTGTTGTGCGAACGGATGTTTTTAGGCATACAGAGCATATCTTTCTCTTGTCAGGCAACATGCGGTATTCTTTTCCAAGAGGCAAAGTGCAGATATCGCATTTCAAGCCCTTTTTATTGCAATTTTGACAAAATTTACGACTATCACCAGGGTAGTAAAAATAGCCATCCAAAAGAGGTATATGACAGGAAGCACAATACTCCAAAGAAGAAGAACAAGACAGGCAGATTTTCTTATCTTTTACAGTAAGGTATTCTTTCATAGGCTTCTGGCATCTTGCGCAAAGAGGAAATTTTTTGCGGCAATCCTGGCATATATTTTTTCCTTCTATAACCAGATATTTTCCTAGAATATGCTTCTTGCAAAACGAGCAAAGAGGAAGTACCTTACGGCATTTTTCGCAATAAATTTCTCCCTTATTCTCTTTTTTAGGACAAGGAGTTTTACAACTCTGGCAGCGTGGAAGGGTTTGATAGCATTTCAGACATACATTCTTTCCAGAAAATTTCCAATACTTTCCTGAAATGCTTTTATGACAAAAAGAACAAGATAAAGATGCCATAAAAAATGACTTTCTCTAAAAATTGCCAAAATAGAATTGAAATGGGTGAGACATACGTGTTAAGCAATAACTTGCTATGATAAATTTTATCTTCTTCTTACCAAAACGGAAATAAAATATGATTTCTTTTTTTCTCCTGGCTTGTGCCATCTCGCTTATTTTAGCCTGGAATCTAAAAACGCAGGGGAAAAAACGATTGCTCCAAATTCTGCTGCTTGGGCTTTTGCTTGTATGTTTTTATGATATTACCTGGCAGGGCAAAGAGAAAAGACGCAATGCACTTTTTCTACTGGACATATCGGACAGCGTCAGGATCGTACATAAATCCTGTAGCAGCGATCTGAAAGAGTTCTACGAAAGAAAGATTTCTCATATTCTATCGGATTTTAGCCCACAAGACTATTTTAGCGTGCTTTTTTTTGCAGATGGTATGCAGATTGCTTTGCCCTGGCAAAAAAAGCAAGAAAAAATCTTGTTACCAGGTTGGGAAATTTCTGGTCCAAAAAGTATGGTGAACCAGGCTTTAGAATCCTTTGCCTGGGAAAAATCAGAAAATTGGGAAGTGTTTCTGTTTACGGATGGCAATCTTAGCCCATCTGTAATAGAGAAAAGCAAGGCTGTTTTGGATGCTAAGGGCAAAAGTATTTATATTTTTTCAGCTTTACCAGCAAACCAGGCTTTGTTTGCCGATGTCTGTATAGAAAGCATGGTTCTTCCTCCTGTTGCATATAAAAATAGCCATATTGCTGGCTATCTTGTAATAAAAAGCTCCATGCCTGGTGTTTTTCACGCTATCATAGAAAGCAGAGGCGAAAAAATCTATGAAACTTTTGTCAAGCTTGAAAAAGCAGCTACAACAAGGGTTTATTTCTCTCTTGGCACAAAAGAGGATGCTTTTATAGATGTCTCTGCTTCGCTCAAAGCCCTGAGTTTTGAAGATGGATATGCTGGCAATAATTTTTGGGAGCAACAGGTGCGCATTTTAGGAGAGCCATCTGTTTGTCTTGTAGGAGAAAGACTTTCTTTGCCCTATAATTCCTTTTTCTTACAGGCCCATGAGCTTGCAGAGCAAAAAGAATGGAAAAAAGCAGGTATAGTCGTTATAGCCCAGGGGCAGGCAAGTGCTTTGGGGAAATCTATGGAATCTATCCAGGACTATGTGTTTTCTGGCGGTAGCCTTCTTGTCTTAGGGCATGAAAATACCTTGGGACAAGGCGGATACTCTGGCACACCTTTAGAAAAAGCATTGCCAGTTTTATGCTCAGCCCAAGATAAAGACCCATTGAATCTCATGCTGCTTCTCGATGTATCAGGAAGCATGGAAGAAAGCATACAAGGAAAAACCAAATTGCAGGAAGCAAAAGAAGCCATCGCTCAAATTTTGCCGTTGCTGAATCCTGTGGATTCCTTTTCTTTGGTTTCCTTCCGAGACAAAGCAGAACGAATTTTTCCCATGCAGCCTTTATCTGATAACGAAGATGCTTTTTGGAAATCTATGGCAAAACTTCATGCAAAAGGAGGAACGAACATAGCCAATGCTCTTAGGATAGCATTAGAAGATTTCCAGAAAATCTCAACAAAAGGGAAACGCCATCTGGTCTTGATTTCAGATGGTATGGACGCAGGCAGTCAACAAGAACTTTTTCGGATGGCACAAGAACTAACTCAATATGATATAAGCTTTTCTATCATCGCAACAGCAAAAGAGAATATTAGACTACTGGAAAATCTGGCAAAAACAGGAAAAGGAAGATTTTATCCCTATCCTCAAAAATCCCTGTCATTCTCATTGCTGGAAGAAATGGGAATCCTGCAAAAAGATTTTATCAAAGCTGGCAATTTTTTACTGCAAACGCTTTCTCCAGATATTTTCTCCATGCCCTTGCTCTATATGCAAAGCCATACACTACAAAAGATATCCAGGCTCAAGACAAAAGCATGGGGAAAGGTTCTCCTGGAATCCCAGGAGAAAGATCCTGTGCTAATACTAGGCCACTACGGTATGGGGCGATCTGCTGTTTTTGCAGGCAATTTTACTACAGAATGGAGAGGAAACCTTTCTAAGAAAGCAGAACAAAAGCTTTTAGGTGATATTCTCTCCTGGCTAATGCCTTCTCTCCATCAGGAAATCGAATGGCAATGGGATTTTCAGGAACAGCTTGTTGTGCAATGCACCTCACCACAAGATCACAAACAAATGCAAATCCTTCCTTCCTGGGATACTGCTGCATATAACCTTCAGCAAAAATCGCCCGACCAATACCAGGCATTACTTCCCATACCCCCCAAAGGCAAACATTTTCTTTTATTACAGGACAAAGCCAATAAAAAGATATTGCAATATCCTCTGTATATACCCTACGAACAAGAATACAGAAATTTGGGACAAAAGTCTCTGCATATACCTCTTTCCCCAAAAGCAAAAGAATCGCCCAAAGACATTACCCCCTGGATTTTAGCCCTTGCCCTGCTCCTGTTTCTATGGGAAAGAATAGGTTCAGGTTTTATCCTAAAGTTTGGCTGGATGTACAATTTAGACTACAGCAGAAATAATAATAGCGGAATCGACTGAGTTGGTATTTACAAGAGAGAATGATGGTTCTGCATTATGGAAAGAGCTACAAATCAAAAGAAAACGATAGATTTTATACTAGAAGGCATTGGCTGATACATCTTGCTTTGCAAATAGAAGCTGGGATTAAAAATCAGAGCCAGAGAAAGAATTTCTGTAAACTTCACCAAGCGCATTTTTCATTTCTTCTGCATCGCAATAGCGATCATGAGGATCATAAGCCATGGTTTTTTCTACTATAGCAATGATTTCTTTTGGCAAATGAGGGTGAATCTGGCTTAAAGGAAGATAATTGTTATTTTGTTTGGCAACCAATATTTTCAGCATATTTTTCCCATGCTCTTCAAAAGGGGCATGGCCACACAAAGCATGAAACAAGGTCGCACCTACAGAGTATACATCAGCTCTATAGTCTGCACTTTTGGCCTCCTTGAGCTGCTCAGGAGGCATATAATAGGCAGTCCCAATCATCTGGCCTGTTTTGGTTAGTTCCTGTTGGTCGCCTAAAGCCTTTCCAATTCCAAAGTCAATGAGCTTTACGAGTTTATTTGGGCCAAGGATAATATTGGATGGTTTGATGTCTCGATGAATGATATGGTATTGTATACCATAGGCCAGAGCATTCAAGACTTGTAACATGATCTGAATGGCATATTTGGGGGATATGGCACCTTTTTGTAAGACTTTTTCCAGTGTATCTCCAGACACATATTCCATAGCAATATAAGGTGAACCAGCATAGTTACCCCAACCTTTTAAATTAATGATGTTAGGATGATCTAAAGACATCAGGAGCTGTGTTTCCCGAATGAAATAGTCCAATGTAACATTATCGCTATTTTTGTTCAAAAATTTTAAGGCAACCTGTTCTCTGGTTTGCTCATCCATAGCCAGAAAAACTTTCCCCATAGCACCAGAGCCTAACTGCTTCATCAGAATATACTGATCTATTTTCGTCTGTTTTTCTTGGTCTTTGATTTCTTCCACTTGCTGATAACTATTCTGATACCTGCTGGTTGGTTTTTTGGCTGTTTCATTAGGAGTGAATTGAGCAGAAATTTGATCAATAATAACTGTATTGCATTTACCACATACAACACGTATTTTTACCAAAGATTCCATTTCTAATATCATGCAATTGCCACACTTGCATTTTATAGTATTATTTTGAAGCATAGTGTTTGCCTATATTGTCTTTAAATCTTAATGAATTTTCATGTCCAGGGTAGTATGTCTGGACATGAAAATGATTTAAGCTTTTGCTTGTTCCTGGCTCTCTGTTTTTTCGACTTTTTTTACTCTTTTTTTAGGTCTTGTATTGCCATGAGTTCCAGCAACTATTTTTCCACGGCGGGTACGTCTATCACCTTTACCCATAATATCATCTCCTATTTTAAATCTATAAATACATAAACTGTAGCTATGTTACGTTCGTACATAAAATAATTTTCAATGTACACTAGCCTGGGTAAGTGTAACTTATTTAAATTCTATTGTCAATAGTTTTCTAAGAATTTCAAGTGAGAATCTTTTACTAGAGATTTTTTAAAATATAAAAAAATTTTCTTGACCTGATTTTCTCTTATGCTAGAATCCAATTTAGGCCTATAGATTTTGAAGGTTTTGAATTTTATTTTGGAGGAAAATATTTGTTCTAATATTTTGTTACGCTCATAATTATAGATAGTATTGAATATGGAGGACAAAACCTATGAAAGTATTCATGTTTTTCTTATGTTTATGCTGGATTAGTGTATACATACAAGCATATAGCTTTACTACAAGTAAGCAATACAATGTGTATACACCCAATACGTTGACTTTCACATTCTCCAACACACCTTTATCGGCAGGTACTGGCACACTATACATCTATGCTTTGGGAGACTTCAATGCATCTTCGGAATATGCTACTTTAAGAGATGAAAATGGGAACTCTCTAGGCAATTTTTTTGCATCCACAAACCAATCCCAAAGTCAGGTATCTGCAAGTATCAGCCTTTCTCAATCCTCTCTCAATAGCTGGGCCTCCAATGGCAGCATAAGCTTTTCGCTCAAGCCAAGTTCCTCGGTAAATAATATAGGTTCCCCTTATGCCTATATGAAATTGACATATACCGATGCTGTGACTTTAGCTACTGCCAACTGGACAGGTGCAAACAGCAACTGGAATACGGCCAGCAACTGGAGTACGTCTGCCGTTCCAAACAATGGTACAACAAAGTACAATGTCAATATTAGTAACGGTAGTCAGGTTACTCTTAACACTACATCTACTGTCAATAGCCTATCCATAAGCTCAGGCAACAAGCTGACGATCAGCACTGCCAATATGCTCACTCTCAGCAACGATGGAACGACCAACGCAGGGAAATTGACGAACAATGGGAATATGGTCGTAAACTCTGGCGGTAGCCTTTCGATAAACAGCCTGGATGGAAGCGGAAGCATTGCCAACAGTGGCACGATGACCGCTACAGCAGGTATTACCAATAACAACGTCGTTACCAATAGTGGAACGATGAACGTCAATGGTGCCTTGACAAACAGCAATTCTCTGACGAATACAGGAACGACAAGTGTTTCCAGCAGTCTTAGTAATAATGGAACCATAACGAACAGCAGTGGCAGCATGAGCGTCAGTGGAACTGTTAGCAATGCCGGCAGTTTTACGAACAATGCTACCATGACAGCCAGCAGCACCCTGGGCAACACAGGGACTTTGAGTAATACAGGAACGATGACTGTTACAGGGGCTATTACCAACAGCAACAGCATGACAAACAGCGGTACACTCAACGCCAATAGTACTCTTACCAACAGTAGCATTTTGACGAACAATGGTACGCTCAATACCAGCAGTACTCTTACCAACAGTAGCGGAACATTGACGAACAATGGTACGCTCAACGCTTCTGGAACCATTAGCAACAGTTCCAGCCTGGTTGTAGGTTCTGCAGGTAACTTAAAACTGAATGGCGTGAGCATCACAGGGACAGGTACTGTCACCAACAATGGTATCATTACGGTAAATGGCGGGAGTAGCACGTTCAGCAGCTTGAGCAAACTGGTCAATGCAGGGGTTCTTCAAACGGCTAACAATGGTACTCTGAATCTTGGATCAGGCACGCTCAACAACACGTTGGGAACCATCAAAGCAGAGAATGGAACCGTCAACTTTAGCAACTCTTCTGTGGTCAACAATGGAACCATCCTTGCGGCTGCGAATGGTGTCGTAAACCTGAAGAATGCTACGCTCAACAATGTGAGTCTGGAAAAGTCCTCCAATGGACAATACAAACAGACTGGCAACAGCAACATGTGGATGATGGGGCTCATTCAGAACAACGATCTTCTCTCTCTGGAAGATGGTGCCCAAAGTATCATCAATTCGGATACTACCATTAAGAATCTCGGTACAGGAAGCATTACTGTAGGCGGTAGTGGCAGCGATACTGGATTCCAGCTTACCGATGGAAAAAATTTGACGGTAGAAGGCGGGACGATCCAGATGAGCAGCGAAAGCAAAAGCAAAATTACAGCTACTCAGTTGGCTAGCCAATTCATCAATAAAGGGGGCAAACTGAAAGGTGCTGGACAAATTCAGGCTGCTCTTCAAAATCTTGCAAACAGCTCCATAGAAGCAGACATTGCAGGGAAGGTACTCCAGGTACTCAATAGCCTGAGCGGAATCAGAAACAGTGGACAACTGCGTGCTCTAAACCAGGCGAAGCTTTATCTGGATGGAGTCATCGACAACGCAGCAGGCAAGATCGAAGCTTTGAACAGCAGTACGGTAGAAATCGCTGCAAACGGAAGTATCAACGGAGGCTCGCTGAATATAGACACTCATGGAAAACTGCTTGTACAGCAAGGATTGCAGGCACAAGGACTGGCTGTTACCATGAACAACGGAGGCAACATCACAGTCGGCAATACGTTGAATCTGGACAGCGCATCTACTTTGGCTTTGGGAACAAGTCGTGACACTGTGGTTCAGGCTAGCCAGATTGTAAACTCAGGAGTCATTTCTGGAAGCGGTACTTTGGATGCTCAGGTAGTGAATTCCGATGGTACTATCAAGGTCGGTAACTCTCCTGGTATCATCACTGTAACTGGCGATCTGGTACTAGGTTCAGAAAGTGTGACCGAAATGGAAATCTGGGGAACCACACCTGGCGATTCCATAAATGGTTACGATCAAATCATCGTTGGTGGCAATATGGTTTATGGCGGTATTCTCGATGTTATCGTAGATCTACAGAAAGTCGCCATCGAACAGCTTCTCAATATTTATCTCTTTAGGTTCGACAATGGCACAGCATCAGGTGCTTTCAGCCAGGTTCGCTTCTGGCAGAATGCAGAGAAAACGATTGCCCTTTCTGGTCTGAGCCTGTATTATCATTCTCATTCTCTATCTCTAAACTCTATACCAGAACCTTCGACTTTATTCTTATTCTTCATCCCTGTTTTTATTCTTGTTTACAGACGTTTTAATCGTCACTGATAACGGCAAAGATTTAGGAATCGAAATTAAATAAGTTCCCCATTTGATTAGGGTGCAACCGCTCTCATTCCAAAAATATTTTATCACGAATAACACGAATTTTACAAATGGCACGAATAGGCCTTTTTATTTATATTTTATTCGCGTAATTCGGTTATTTGTATCATTCGTGATTCTTTTAGTTTTATCTAAAAAAACGGCGTACTAAAGCGATTCTTACAAACTTTCTTTCCAATTTTAGAATGAGACGAACTGCACCCATTTGATTAAGCTCAATCTATAAGGAAGATAAGCCAATGATCAATGGGTGAGCTTACAATCATAATTTTGCATAAATATCGAGTAATTTTTTAGCAGATTTTTGCCAGGAAAACAGGAGAGAGCGTTCCTGCCCTTTTCGTGAATAGAATTTTTGCAGGGATCTATCTCTTGTAAGCCTTTGCATCTGAAAAGCAAGATTCTCGATGTCGTCTGGCGGAACAAGAATTCCTGCATCTTCTACTACTTCAGGGAGGGAAGATACTCCAGATACAATCACAGGTGTACCACAAGCCATAGCCTCTAAGGGCGGTATGCCAAATCCCTCATAAAGAGAGGGGAACAGGAAGACCTCGGCACTGGAATATAGGGAAGCCATGTCTTCTTGCGGTATATAGTCTGCAAGCACAATTCTATCTTGTATGGCAAGTTCATGGATACAATCTTCGATTTCTTTATATCCCCATCCTTTTTGTCCTGCTAAAACCAGCCATATATTCCTTTCTTTTTGGGAAAAAATCTGGAAAGCCTTCAATAAAAAGGGAATGTTCTTTCTTGGCTCCATAGTTCCCAAATAAAGAAAAAAATCGCCTGGTATTGCATACTTTTGCAAGATAGAAATTTTTGTTTCCCTATCTTTTTTAGGAAAGAAAACCTTTCTGTCTACCCCTGGGCAAACAATATGGATTTTATCTTCTGGAACTTGCAGAAATTCTATGATCTCTTTTTTACTGTTTTTTGAAACAGTCACAATGGCATCTGCCTGGTGAGCCGAGCGTTTTAATCCTTCTCCCAAGATTCTATAGTTGGTTTTGCTCAAAGTCTCTGGATATCGAAAAAAACACATATCATGGAGGGTAGTGATGGTTTTTCCTCTTATATTCCTGGGGATGATAAAATTAAAAAAATGATGGATATCCGCTTTTGTGGGGAAAAAAGTATGATAGGGGAAAAAATTGTATAAAAAAGGGAACCTGGCAAGGATTCCATAATGGCAAAAAGGGCAAACTTTCCAGATTTTGTTTTTGTTTTCTATATTGTCTAAAAGTTTCTTGTCGTTTTTTTCTAAAAAAAGAAAATCGAATAATTGCAGCTCCCATTCATGAAGGGAATCCATCTCTAGCAGGTTCTTAATGATGTTCCATGTATACTTGCCAACACCTGCATTTCTTTTTCTACAGGCATGTTGAGCTTCCAATGCAATTTTCATATCAAATCTCGATTCCAGCAAGGACACTACAACATCGCAAAAGCACAGGCTCTATTTTCCTTGTAATCTTGTACAGATGTATCATGTCTGGAATATGCTGTGGTGAGCGCAGAATATGCCAGAAAGTATGTAAAAAAGAGATGTCTCCATTCTCTTTAAGAGTATCGCTGAGATCAGGGAGAAAAGAATCCATGCTATCCAAAACAATCCGAATGGCGACAAAGGGAATTTTTCTTTCTATAGATTTTTGTGCAGCCCAATAGTTTTCCATTTCCACAACGAGATTGCCCTTCTGGCCTAACGATTCTTTATTTTCAGGGCAAGAGAGTACCCTGTCTGCTGTATAGCAATCGCCTTCATGAAAGAAAACCTTCTGCTCTTTCAAACGGGATGCGACCTGGGCATTCAGGCCAGAGAAGGGAAGAATAGTATCCCGATTTTCGCATAGAAAACGTTGACAGAGAACAATATCTCCTGCCTTGAGCTTTTCGCTCAAACCGCCAGCATATCCTATGGATATAAAAAGCGAAGAAGAAAATGCAGAAGAAATTCTCTGCATCGTGTCCGCCATGCTTTTCCCTGGGCCAGTGTATACGACACTGGAAGGTATAGCCCCCGAAAGGCTATATACCTTTCTGCTTTTTATACCCCATTTTTTCATGGAAGACGGTATTTCCGAAGAAGTAGGAAATAAAAATACAACTGACATGGATGTTTCCCATATTAGAGGGTATTGAAAAAAGACGCAGGGATTGCGCTCGCGTTCGGCTTTTCAGCAGACACGACTTTTTTTGGCGCAACCCTGCGGCTACAATCTATTGCAAGAAAAATTTTAAAACTTAACACGTATTTTGTTACTTTTTTACTTGCTGAATTTTGTTTTGCCACCTTTTTGGAAAGGCATGGGAATCATGCCAAAAGGGGTTTTGATTTGCATTTCACCTTGGAAAGCATAGTCTGCTCCGCTTCCTGTTAAAATATTGTAGAAAGCAAGCCCCAGGCTTATAGGCGAAACGGAAAGAGGAATTTCCAGGTTTCTTGATTCTCCTTTGGGAAAGTCTACTGGATTTTCCATAGTATTTTGGGCAACATCTGCGCCTGCAAGCTTTAGATTATATTGAAACTTTGTCATCTCCAGAGGGAAATCGTTTTTATTGAGTATTTTGCAATGCACTTTAGCAGTGGCTTTATTAAAGGATAGCTCAGACCACTTCACCTCTGTGATTTCTACTTCTGGGACATCAGGAACAGGCAATTCTCCTGACTTCTGGATTGGCAAAGACATAGGGCCAACGCCAGGAGCATCAACAGAAAGATCCATATTGGCCTGATAAGGTACAACAGAGCCAGGCTTAACCTGCCCTAGTGCTTTGAAAAGAGGAGCAAAGGATATTTCCACAGGAACATTGATGATCTTGGACCCATTGGCGGGTACTGTCCCCTGCATTTTGGCATCCCCTGCCAGGAACTGGCTAGTCCCTGATGATAAAGCATATTTTAAATTGCTCAAAGGCAATGCTACAAAATAGGGATTTTGGATATCAACATCAAATCCTAAGGTGATTTTTTCCAGGCTGAGATTTTGGATAGTAACGTCGGCAACGTTTGCCGTAGGTTTAGAGAAATGACTGCAACCACAAAAAAACACCGCAACACATACCATCAGAAAAAAATAGAATCTTCTCATGAATTTTCCTTTCATAAAAATAAAACGATATTTTTCGACTATTTTACTTATTTTTGATAGAATTTACAATTCTTTTCTTTCAGGTACCAGGGGCTTTGCCCCTGGCTATTATATTTCGCCCCTTTGGGGCTAAGATTTTCATTAGCGTAAAGTGCATTTATCATTAAAAATAGGAGTTACGCAGACTTCTTTGCTCTTTGATAATCAAGGATTTTGAAAGA
>CALKWO010000190.1 GCA_938003875.1 uncultured bacterium | reverse complement strand
CGAAAACTCCATCCTATTCCTGGGATGGTGCCTGCTCCGCAGGAATTTCCGAAAGGATGCAAATTCCATCCTCGTTGTATGGATTGTATGAAGGTGTGCAAACTATACGAGCCACCTCTCAAACTTGTGGCAGAAAATCATTGGGCAGCCTGTTGGCTGAACGAAATCAAGAAATGAGTACTACTATGAGCGCAAACAACCTTTTAACAGTAAGAAATTTGCGTACCTACTTTCCTGTCACAGGAGGACTCTTTTCCAAAGTCGTTGGGTACGTAAAAGCCGTTGATGGAATCAGCTTCCAGCTCAAAAAGGGAGAAACTCTAGGACTTGTAGGCGAATCAGGATGCGGAAAGACAACAGCAGGACGAACCATCCTGCGACTGATCGAGCCGACTTCAGGCGAAATCCTGTTCCAGGGAGAAAATATTGTCAAGGCACAAGAGCAAACTCTGCGCAAGCTCAGGCAGAATATGCAGATCATCTTCCAGGATCCCTACTCTTCCCTGAATCCCAGAAAAACTGTAGCCGACATCATAGGCGAATCGCTTCTTTTTCATAACATAGTGACCACAGCAAAGGAGCGAGACGAAAGAGTCAAGCAACTTCTGGTTCAGGTAGGCCTCTCCCCCAATTATATCAACCGCTATCCCCATGAATTTTCAGGAGGCCAGAGACAAAGGATCGGGATTGCCCGCGCTATTGCCCTCAACCCATCCTTCATTGTCTGCGATGAACCCATTTCTGCCCTGGATGTCTCCATCCAGGCGCAGGTAATCAACCTGCTCATGGGCCTTAGAGAAAAGCTAGAGCTGACCTACCTTTTCATCGCCCACGATCTTTCTGTGGTAAAGCATATTTCCAACAGAATCGCCGTCATGTACTTAGGCCAGATAGTAGAGGAAGCCAGCACCAAAAGCCTTTTTACCAATCCCTCTCATCCTTATACAAAAGCACTTCTGGCAGCGATCCCGATTCCCGATCCCGAAAAAAGGAAAGTGCGTCGGCCACTACAAGGGGATGTCCCAAGCCCTCTAAATCCCCCCAAAGGCTGCCGCTTCTCCACCCGCTGCCCCCATGTAATGGAAAGATGCCGCCAGGAAGAACCCCGCTACTACGAAGCAGGCGAAAACCATACATGCAAATGTTTTCTACTAGAAAGATAGCCACATAAAAACGCTCCAGGGAAAACCTTCTTCCAGGAATAAAAAGAAGAGAATACAAGATACTGTATCTTCCAGGCAAAACAAGCCAGACCAGTTTTCTCCTTGGCCACACGGCACTCTTTTATTCCTTCCAGAAGGTTTTCCCCTCCACTACAACAAACCTCACCAAATAGAACAATACCAAAAAAACTTCCCCCCAAAGTCAAAAAAAAACTTGACAAAATCCAACCAATATTCTTAAATAAAATTGATGTAGAAGAGTGTATACTTTTACATTTTATAACAGACGCAACCATACTTCTTACAACAACAATAGCCTTATCCAAAAAAATGGCAGATTCTCAATCGAAATAACAGGCTGCAAAAAATCAGGTGTCAAACCGCTTGAATCTATCGTCTAACACTAGACACCTCTAATGAATAAGGCAGAAACTACCCTAAACCTATTATAGCCGATGCAGTCTAAGTCATTAGTGCCAGAAACTGCTCTAATGAATAAGGCAAAAAAATACCCTAATCCATTATTACTGTTTCCGCCCTAATCATTATGCCACCTTACCACCCTAATCGGTTATCACAGTGGCAGGCATAATGAATATGCCAGTTTTTGGGAAACAAGCTATTTACTGATAAATTAACGAGAATTTGCAGCCCTAATAAATTAGGGCTGTTACTGTACTAAGTTGTTATTTTCTGTTGCAGTCTAATACTATGTTATACTGCATGGCTAGCAAGCTAGCCTAGCAGGCATAACATGTCGCTTTAAGAGACAAGGCTATCGCCTTGAGCTTTTAATCTTTTCTTTAGGACGAATAAACAATGTTTGATTGGAAATTTTTAGTAGAAGTACTTATTGGCGGCGGGATTCTATCTGCAATAGGCGTAGAATTATCGAGACGGAGATATGAATCTCAAAAAGAATCTCTTATAAAAAAAGCAGAAGCTGTAAAAAAAGCTATCTCAGAATTATGTAACTATAACTATGAGCGTAAATGTATACATCATGCATGTGAATCCTTATGTGAACTTTTAAATCATGACTTTACTCAAGATTTAAAAAAAGAAATCCAAGAAAAAACAGAAGAGTTTGCTAATTCTGGTAATATTACTACAGATCAGATCAAAAATATTTTTAAAATTCTTGAAAAAGAATTCCAAAATCCCAAATTAGAATCAATTGAAACATTAAGCAAAATTATAAAAAGCGAAAATTTTATTCCAAGAGATCCGGTTGGAGAATTTGTAGATTTATTAATGGGACGTGAAAAAAATTGGAATGCTGTAACTTGTAGAAAAATTGAAATCATTCTTGCCCAATGTCTTGAAAAACCAGATCAAGAAATACGTATTGATGAAATCAAAGAGTTATGGCGAAAAGAAAGAGATGTAGATACAAACGATCTCTTTGCTGACGATAAAGATACAGTTGCTAAAATTCTTAAAAATTTAGATGGAAGAAAGAAAGGAGAGAGGCATCTCAAAAAAGTATTAGAATATGATGAGAGTAAAAAAGTTTTTTATGTCAAAAAAGAAAATATAGAATTTTTACGATCTACATTAAAGACTTTAGAAGAAGAGCAGGAAAGATTAAACCTAAGAAAACGTGGGCAAGGTGTAGTATAATTTTTGGATAGAATTTTTAATTTATGAGGCTAAGGACGTACGCCTGAAAAGCTGGGTACTCTGACCGGCTTGCCTCATTTTATTTATTACAGAGTACCATTACAGAGGAGGTGATTTATGTTGACTGCTGATTATTATGGAAAAATTCAAATTTTGGGATTAGATGTAGATGGCTACGTGCTTACAGATGGAATGGCTTGTTTAAGCGAACGTGGCGCAGCAAAACTATTAGGATTTCAAGATCATTCTGTTTTAAATAGCGTGGTTTCAAACAGAGGGGATAAAAAGATTAACTCTTTTATTGATAGGCCATTAACGCGGTTTCAAACTATCATAATTACAGCGAATTGCCATCAAAAAAATTCAGAAATTAAGGTATATACGGCTCAAACTATTAGTACTATAGCTAAAGCTTATACAACAGCATATCTTCAAGGAAAGCTGCGAAAAAATCAAACGCATATTGGATTGCACTGCGCTACATTGCGCAATGCTTTAGCAGATATTGCATTAGAGCAGATGATCTACGATTCTTGTGATTATAAGCCTAAAGAATCCTTTGCTCAACGAGTGGAAACTAATTATCTAAATGCTATGGCTATCATCAAAGAGCTTGGTTTTACCTGCTCCTTTCCCAATAATATTGCAGTCAAAAAAGACATTGCCCAATTTTTAAAAATCCCCCAAGATACGCTGAATAGCTTCTTGTATAAACACCGAGATGAGATAAAACCCATTGTTCTCAAAACAAATGAAATTCGTTTTATCAGTCCTAAAGCTGCCAGAATGAATGGTTATTCTCTTGATGATGTTGTCAAGATTGTTTTGGGCATGGATACTGAAACGGGGATAGAAGTCAAAAAGAGGCTTTTCGGGCACATAGGCACTTTTGTCAAAACAAAAGTCAAAGGTGAAATCGAATGGCGACAAACTCTTGGCAAAGTTTTTGATGGTCTTGATCTAAAATACAATCATCCCATAGGAAGCTATCGTGTAGATTTCTTTATTCCTGATTTCTTTGGTTTTGGCTTATGCCTGGAGTGTAATGGGTATTGCCATAAATATTACGATCTGGAAGAAGAGAAAAAACGAGAAGAATATATCAGCGAACGCTATGCTTTGGTTCGTTTTCACCATAAAATTAGCCTTGAAGATTTGGTGAATGGCATTCTAAAAGCCAAACCTCAAGAAGTCATTACACTGTACAATATTGAACAGCTTGTTTAGAGGAATTTTTTTTTGAAGCCTTCCGTTATGGGAGGCTTTTTTTGTGCGTGTTTTAAAGATGTGTTTTTTCTATTTCTAACATTTCCGCTGAAACTGACCAGGCTAACGCCTGGCAATTTATCGGGGTGTTATACTGCATGGGCTAGCAAGCTAGCCTGGCAGGCATAACAAGTCGCTTTAAGAGACAAGGCTATCGCCTTGAGCTTTTAATCTTTTCTTTATACTGCATGGCTAGCAAGCTAGCCTAGCAGGCATAACATGTCGCTTTAAGAGACAAGTCTATCGCCTTGGGCTTTTAATCTTTTCTTTATATTTGAAACTTATAAGGAGAAAGGCTTTGAAAAAAAAATTAGTTTTGATATTTTCTTTTCTTATTTTTTCTTTTGTCTATACAATAGGACAAGAACATGATTCTAGCCAAAAAAAAGTAGAAGTATGGATTTTAAATATTTTAAACTCTAAACAGTATTATTTACAATATTATCATAATGCAAATTTAGCAAACAAAATATATAAAGATGTATCAGCAGTATTGTTTTTGGCTGAAAATAAGAACTATATTTTGGAATTTCGTGATCTTCAAGGTAAAAAAATTTTTTTGCAAAATAAAGGAAGATACGAAGTAGACAAACAGGGAAAAAAATTAAAGCTTATATCTCATAATGCTGGAGGCTTTACTCAAGAATCTTCAACAAACATTATGAATCTTAAAATTCTACAAAATGCACTCATCCTTTTAAGAGAAAAAAATTGGTCAGACACTTTTTTAAGTTCTTTTACTATAATGTATTAGTATTTATTGAGGCTAGGACCGTCCCAAAAAAGTGGAGACCTGTCCCTGCCTGCCTCATTTAAAAAAGAAAAAAAAGAAAATTGGTCAGACATTTTTTTGGGTTCTTTTACTATTTAGAATAGGTTGGGGAAAAAAATTGGTCAGACACTTTTTTAAGTTCTTTTACTATAATGTATTAGTATTTATTGAGGCTAGGACCGTCCCAAAAAAGTGGAGACCTGTCCCTGCCTGCCTCATTTAAAAAAGAAAAAAAAGAAAATTGGTCAGACATTTTTTTGGGTTCTTTTACTATTTAGAATAGGTTGG
>CALKWO010000189.1 GCA_938003875.1 uncultured bacterium | reverse complement strand
GTTTGGATTGGGGGAAAAGATGGAGATTATATCAAAATCTTACCTATCAATATATGCTTGGAAACTGTTTGGTTTAGGTATATTTATTTTTTTGATTGCATCTCTCAATTCAGCATGTAGCTGTAATGAGAGGAAACTAAGAATAGCGGATTTCACGATTGTTTCTAGCAGAAATGTAGAGATAGCAAAGCTCCAAAATCTTTCTAAAAATTTGAAAGCTAAAGGAGTAGAAGGCCGCGCCGTAGTAGATGCCGAAAAATTTGATGAAGGAATAGATATTGATGGTTTATTGGCACAAGCGATTGATAGTGCAGTGACTAAAGCAGGTGGCGATTTGATGATGAATGCAGTCGTTTATTTTATCCAACAAAGTGATTGCAAAAAAGGATACATGGTCAAAGGAGATGTTATAGAAACCATGGAAGATAAATATAGTCATGAGTAAAAATACAGCGAGAAAGGCAGATATATTATGGTAAAAATCATTCTCTTTCTGATACTATCTTTTGTCGTTTTTGAGGGTTGCAGCAGCAATCACAAAATAATACGCGTGCAGACACAGCCATCTGGAGCCTCTGTTCTTTATGATGGAGAAACACAAAGCGATACTCCCTGCAATATTCGAGTTCCTTATGATAATAGCGATCACTATATTTTTGTCCAAAAAGCAAACTATCGCAAGGTCAGAAAAATATTAAGGAACAATGATTATCCTGATGAAATCAATTTAGAGCTTGCCAGCTCATCTGGAGCAAAAGAAGAAGACTCAACGAAATATGATCAAACAACTACCAAAAATGCTAAAGACACTAAATCAGACATACAAGAAATTGATGATACTGATTCTATCCAGGAAAAAACAAAAGATTACCAGAATAAAAAGCAACAAGAAATAGAGAATCAAGAAACAGAAAATAAAGAAACAGAAAGCAATACTCAGAGTAATACTTCTGAGGAAGAAAAAACTGGCAATCCTTTGCTGGATGAGCTTATGAAAAATTGATCATAAACTTACAAGGCATAGGTTCAAAATAGATTTTTGAACCTATGCCTTCTTTTTTTAGTTTATCCACCTGTGCTATGAAATATTTTACTAAATTTTGCTATCTATTCTATTTTAAATCGGCTTTTCTCTCCAAGTCTTATTTTACCCCCTAAAAGGAATTCCTAAATGCGTATTAAAAATTTTTTTGCTATTTTTTCACTATTCTTTATTTTTTTATGTCATTTTATATATGCACAACAAGAGGAAGATTCCCAAATGTTATTATGGATCGCTGATCTGAAAAGTCATAGTGAAGAAAAAATATTAAATGCCATTCTGGAATTAGGTAAAAATAAAAATAAAGCAAAAATTGCTTTACCTTATTTACATGATGCTTTTAAAAGAGTAAAAAATAAAAAAATTGCAAATATTATTAAAACTATATTGGATTGGCTGGAAGAAGAACCAGAGGCTAAAGAGCCTTCTGTGCCTTTTGATATAAGGATTTCCTTTTCTCATCTCATAAGTGCAGTGAAAGAAAAAGAAGAGAAAGAACAACTTGCAGCGGTTAAAACTTTGGCTCATCTCGCAGATTATAATGCTGTTATATATAAGGTAGCAGAGTTTTCTTCTGTTGTTGATCCTATCTCAAAAATTTTGGGAAATTCTCAAAAAAGTGGAGAATTGCGTAAAGAAGCAGCAAGAGCATTGGGAATTATGGCTAAATACGCCACTAAAGAAGCTGTTGCTACTATGCTGGAATATACAACAGAGCTAGATGTAGCCTGGGAAAAGACAATTCAGGGCTTCAGGATACCTAGAGAAATATTAGAAACAATGCAACAGCTAAACAAACAGAGATTTCCTGAAAATGGTTCACTAGAAGAAAAGATGAAATTTTTATCTAGTCTGGAAAAAAATTATCATGTCCTATATACTGAAGGATGGAGAAAAATATTAGATTATAATAAAGAATGCGAAAAAAATATACAACTTGCTTCTGTCTCTTTAAAGCAGAGTGAAGATGCTTATGACAGCAAACGCTGGCAGGAATCAGGAATTTTTGCAGGGCATTCACTGGAATTAGTCAGTACTATAGAAGGACAAGATATAGATGTGCTGAAATATAAAGCACAGAATTATCTGAGGCTAGCAATGCAGCGATATTCTTTATTGTGGCAAACAGAATCTACTTTTCATTCTAGCTTTAAAATATCATATAGTCCAGAAGGTAATTTTGCTGCAACAGTATCTTCCAACCAAACCATTCATATATGGCAAAATAAGAATGGAAAGCTACTAAAAAACTTTCCTGAAAGCGACAAAAATATTCGCAAGATACTTTTTTATAAAGAGTTATTTTTGGTTTCTCTATCAGGAAAAGCGAATATCCAGATATGGGATATCTATAATGCATCTGTAATTGCTTCATTGGAAGAAGGAGTTTATATTAATAGTTTTTTGATTCATGATGACGTAATCTTATATTCTACCAAAAACAATCTTTATCTGTATGATATTTCTAAAAAGCAAAAACTTTCCCAAACTTTTTTTTCTCATGAAGAAATTAAAGCCATTGCATCATTGGGAGAAAAAGGAATTGCCTGCGGTATTGCCCATAAATATATAAAATTTTTATGGAATGACTTGAAGCCTGTCAAAGAGATTTCTATTTTTTCTAAAAATATACAAGCTATGGCGTTTTCTTCCCATTTACAGAAATTAATATGCGGATATGAAGATGGTAGTCTTGATGTGGTAATGCTAGAAAAAAATTTTATCATTAGAACCTTTCATGAACATAGAGAATCAATTTGTTCTATAGTACTCGATTCTCAGGGGAAAAAATTTGTCACAGTTTCTTTAGATAAGACGCTAAGACTATGGGATGTAGATGCAGGTATGCTCCAGATACAAAAATATACAGGCAAGCATTGTGTGCCAGAAATTTGTTTTGTACCAAACACTCAAAAGCTGGCTATTGTTAACTCTCATGTTGAATTTTGGGATACAGAAACAGGTAACTATTTCCCTACTAGAGCCCATAGCCAAAGAATCAATTCTATCGCTATTTCTTCTGATGGCAAAATAGCAGCATCTTGCTCTCCTGATCTAAGCATCAGATTTTGGAATACAGAAAATGGGCAAGAGTGCAACAATGCTATATTAGGACATGACACAAATATAAGCCAGATTGCTTTTCATCCTACAAGGGCAATTCTGGCCTCAGGATGTTGGGATGGATATGTCCATTTTTGGGATATTTCAACAGGACAGAAATCATTTCCCTCTTTGAATGGCAGTGGAGTGAATGTTTTAGCTTTCAGCCCAGATGGAAAATTTCTTGCTTCTGGAGGTGGAGATGGGAAAGGCCTATATCTGTGGGAATGGGAGCAACAATCAATTGTAGTGCCTCCTTTGCTTAAGCAAAACTACATAAGAGCGATAGCATTTAGCCCAGATAGTACACTTATGGCTATAGCGACTTCAGAGCCTGGTAGCGAAGTATGGTTATGGGATATGTCTAACAAAATTTTGCAGCCTAAGCCTATTGTTCTAAAATCAGACAGGATCACAGGAATATCTTTTCATTCTAATGGAAAAATTTTAGCGACAGCATGCAGTGATGGAAAGGCAGAATTATGGAATATACCTGATGGAAAACCCCAAGGCATTGCTCTTAAACACAAAGCACCTGTGTCTTCGGTTTTGTTTAATAGTGATGGGCTTACACTAGCTACAATTTCTGAGCAAAGCATTTTTATCTGGGATGCAAAGAATGGAAATTTGTTGGAAAAGATCGCTACAATTCATTCTGATGAATTGAGTTGTCTCGCTTTTAGTCCTGATGGGAAAAAGCTTCTTTGTGGATCTCGTGACAGCACTATAAGCTTATGGAATGTATATTTTAAAAGATACAAAGATCATATTCATAAGCCAGGAGGTGGTGGTCTCATGACTTGGATGAAGTTTATACCTGGTTCTAAAGAATTGTTGTATCACAAAGCATATTCTCAGAGTATTGCTGAATATCAATGGGAAAATAAAACCCAGACTATTTTTTTAGCAAAGAATGATTTTACATATCCTTTATTTATAGAAAATACAGGAAAATTTTTAGTTAGCCTCTCCAAAGATGACAGGACGATCAGAACCTGGGTTTTATCTCAAAAAGAAAGTCAGGGAAATAAGCTTATAGATTATATGGAAGGGGATTATCTCTTTCGTGTAAGTCCTTCTGGAAAAATACTAGTTTATGCGGACAAATCCCACAGTATATTGTTATGGAATTTAGAAAAAAAAATTCCTTTTCTCAATCCACTCATAGGTCATACAAAACAAATAGTACAAATAGTATTTAGTGTAGATGAAAGGATGCTCATCTCTCGTTCTAAAGACAACACTATACGATTTTGGGATATAGAAAATCAGAAAGAATCTTTTTCTTTGGTAAAATTAGAAAAATTATATAGTATGGCACTTCATCCTGACAAAAAATTTATGGTTTTTAGTCAGGGGGATTTCCAGCAGATGGTTTGGTGGGATATTGCAAAGAATAAGGCTTTTCCTTTAGAGCAGGATGAGGATGACTTATATGTCATTCCTGTTGAATTTAGCCATGATGGTTCTATTTTGGCATCTACCAGAGGAATGAACCAGATTATTTTATGGAATAGCAAAACTCGAATAAAAGAAGGCTCTTTTTTTTGTGATTCCATTAGATCTTTTTCTTTTAGCCCAGATGATCAAATCCTTGCTGTAAGCGATATGCGTGGTAGGATAAAACTCTGGAATAGGGAATATCTTGACTCTGAGCCTATTAAAATAGATTGCTCTGCAATTTTTTGGGGTTTCCATAAAGATAGCCAATCGCTTTTTGCTATGAATCCTGACAAAAGAATGATAGAATTTGATATAAAAAGTGGTAAACAGATTAAGACACTTTTTTCTCATTACACAAGATATATCAATTGCACAGATATTTCTCCCGATGCCAGGGTTATAATAAGTGGAGAGAAAAATGTTTTGTGTATATGGGATAAAAAAGAAAAAAAAGAGCAGCATTTGATTCAAATTGATGGCACGATTGATGCTATAGCCTTTCATCCTTTATTGCCTATAATTGCCTTTTCCATAAATACAGGAATTCATATCTGGGATTTAGAAAAAAAACAAGAAATTAGAAAGATAGAGCATAAAAAAGAATCGGATGTTGCCAACCCTCATATTTCTCAGCTTATTTTCGATGAAAAGGGAGAAATTCTTATATCCAAAGGAACAGATGGAATAGCATTCTGGAAAATTCCTGGTTATAAGCAAATCAACCATACAATACCAGAAGGCTTAGGGTGTATAGCTTACTCAAAGGGATTGCTTGCCTGTGCAAAAGGAAAAGATATTTTTCTGTGGAATATAAAAAATTTTGACATAGCCCCACAGCGGATAGCAACCGATAAAGCACCTATATTATCTCTCGCTTTTACAGACTGTAGTAAAATTTTGCTTTCAGGGGATAAACACTCTTTAAATCTTTGGGATATTTCTACAGGAAAGCCTATCAGCGAGCCCATTCCTACGCCAATAGATGGAGCGAATGCCCTGGCTGTAGATTCTTCTCATAATATTTTTGCTTATGGTAGCAGTGATGATCTATTTTTATGGGAATTTTGTCTGGATAGTAATTTTATCTGGATGAGAAAAGATTTTTTTGAAAAAGATATAGATTCCCAGTTGAAGCAATCGCCAAAAGCTTTTACAGAATATCTCTTTGGTCTTGAGTTTCAAAATGATATGATCTTTACAAAATATACCCAAAAACTTCAACTAGCACTTTGTATAGTGCAGAAAAAATTTTAAAAAAAATAAAACTGTAGTGAACCCCAAAAACTGGACACAATAGAAAGTGTGTATTATAATAAAAGTCCAGAAAGGAGTCACGACAATGAAAAAAAAATATGAAGCCGATCTAAAAGTACAGGTAGTACTGGGTCTAATATCAGAAAAAATGAGCTTATCAGAAATATGCAGAAAATATAATATCAGCCAGCAAGTAGTATCAAGATGGAAAGTAGAATTTTTAAAGAAAGCAGCAGATATATTTCAAACTAAAAAAGACGATAAAAATGAAAAAAATAAAAAAATAGAAGATTTGGAGCGAATGATAGGAAAGTTAACGATGCAGTTAGATATTTTAGCTTTATACTAAAGGGGCTTTTATGATAAACTCACCCGTTATTTTTGTTTCTTCTGCCAAAGTACAAAAGGAATATATTCCACTTCTCATCCTTTTGGTGCTATCTTTGGCTGCTGGTACAATTGTTTATTTTTATCCAATTTTTTCCAAGAAGCCTGGCTTGGCTCTTGCTTGTTTTGTTTCTTTGTCTTGCTTTATTGTATCAGGATTTCTCTGGAGTTTATTTCTTACAATAAAGACATGGATTCATAGTATGCGAATGAAATATACCAAAAGCAAACTCACTCCTGAGAGGTTGGAGTGGAGTGCTTTTATGGAATGTATTAAAAACAATATTGCTTTTTCCAACCCTGGAAATTCTACAGAAGTTGAGGTAGTATTACCCCCTCAATTTGCTATAGCCAACTTCCCTGCCAAAATGGAATGGAAGATTTTTTATGAAGCTATCCAAAACAATGCTAAATTTGTTGTTTTCCCGTATTGTATATCTTGCATCTTTATAACAGCAAAGCTTAAAAGCCCCATCTATTTCATTCTGCCTGGGCAAAATACTTTCATGAAGTCTATCCGCTATACTCTTATGTCTTTTTTTTTAGGATGGTGGGGGATACCCTGGGGGCCTATTTATACGGTAAGCAGCATCATGACAAACCTGATTGGCGGCGAAGACATCACAAAAACCGTGCTAGAGGAATTTCAGCTTCCTGAATTCAATAAATAAAAAACTAAAGAAAGTGCTAAATACTCAATGTTCGCGCAAATTAAAAACAACTATGCTGAATTTCCTGCTCTTTGTCGCGTAGCGACTTAGTAATAAAGCCTGGGCATTCATGCCCAGGACAGAGATATTTCAAAATTTATGCCCTTCAGGGCAAAGTAAGTTTTTTCCGATGAGGTTTAAGGAAGAATTCATCATATTACTCAAGAAACATCACATCGAATATGACGAGAAATATCTGTGGGATTAACTTACCTTGCCCTGAAGGGCATATTATTTCAATATCATGCCTTTCCTGGGGTTAGAAACCCCAGGCTTTATTACTTTGCCGCATACGCGGCAGTAAAAAAAGAAGGACTTTTTACTCAAGCACCAAAATTCATCTTTTGTCTATTTTTCCTATACTAACGTTTTCTGTGGTCCGAGATAAAATTTTTAAGCATCTTTGGTTTTGAATTTATAAACTGAAAGAAAATTTCATCAAAAAGTCTCAACAGAGTTGAGACTTTTTATCTATAGATAGTATTTGCAATTCTATCTATAGATGAAGCTTTATTATATGTAACAGTAACACAGTGTAACAGTGACATAATGTAACAGCTACACTATATATTTTAAAAGATCAAATGATTTCTCTTATTCTATTCTATTCTATTCTATTCTATTCTATTCTATTCTGAAATAGGCTTTGGGATAGCTTAAAAGAATGTGACACAAAAAAATTTTAAAATTATTATTGGATTAATTTTTTTGGCATAAAATTCGCTTAAATGAATACTGCCCGGCTGATTAGCTGATTATCTTCTCCATTTTTGTATTTTTTTAAAATAAATAGAAAGGTATATTTATGATGCAAATATGCACAAAAAATCTTTGTTTCCTTTTATTTTTGAGCCTTTTCTCCGTACTGGTATCCTCTCAGGCGCGGAGATACACTTATCAGTATTACAGCAATAGTGATGGTAGGAGTGATTTGCAAGGAATGATCATTCACTACACTGGACCTTGTAGCTCCCAAGATTTCAAAAATGCCTTTTTGGATGCTGCCAATCAGATGAGACGGGAGAATAAAATATATAACTTCTCACGTCATGAAACAAGTGCTCAGCTAGCTAATGGAGGATTCGGTAAATATGTCATTGCTGGTTATTATTACTGGGGTAATCGCGATTACAAGCCTAATTTTGCTTATATAGTTTTCTCAAACCATACACGGGGACAAGTGGGTTATTATACCATGGATGGACAAGGCTGGAACTGGAAGGGAGGATGGAATGATGAATACACTTATACTTATGCGAAACAGGATATCGGTATCCACCCTATGTATTATAATATCAGAATACAATTCTGTGAATCCCGTGGAAAATTAGTTATCGAGTTTAAATCTCCTAGATAATGGAATATCCTCTTGCAAATCATAGAAAAGCTGGGGATTTTTATCATAGCAATTTGGAATAAACGCGATTGCATAAAACAGCCTAAATCTGCGAACTCTTCAAAAAGTTAGCGAACGAGGCGTAATATCGCTAGGATTCCAGCTATCACATAAAATTTAAACTTCGATTCTTGCTTGGCCTTTTTATAAAGCTGCTGTCTCAAAAGAGAAAGTCTTTCCAGACAGCAGCTTTAATTATTGCTAGATTATTTGAAATTATAATACAGTACTTTACTATAAATTAAACAGACACGGAGAAATACACCGCAGCGGAGCTGCAAACAAAAAAGAATCACTGCGGTTTGTTGCTCCAGGGAAAACCTTCTTCCAGGAATAAAAAAAGAGAATACAAGA
>CALKWO010000188.1 GCA_938003875.1 uncultured bacterium | reverse complement strand
TTACATAGTACTGCTTAGCCTGCACAGGCTTCTCTTGGAGCGAGCGACACAATTGAAAAAGAGCATGGTTTCTACCCCAGGCTGAAGCAGCACTATTACATAGTACTGCTTAGCCTGCACAGGCTTCTCTTGGAGCGAGCGACACAATTGTCATTCTTCAAATGCATTTAAGAGAACCTTGACGTTTGTGTAAAAAGTCCAGATAGATCTTTTTCGTTATCCTTATCATTATCGTTCTCTTTATCTAAATCCTTTATAATTAAGAGGTTACAATGCTTGATGATAAAGAAATGCAAGAGCTTTTTTATGCAGAGAGCCAGGAGCGTCTAAAGCGTATAGAGCAGGGTCTTATGCAATTAGAAAAAGATCATGAAAACCTTCAGACATTGCAAGAAATTTTCCGAGAAATGCATAGCCTGAAAGGTGCTGCAAGGATACTAAATTTGTATGATATTGAAATTCTATCTCATCGGATGGAGGATATTTTTAGCGCAGCAAGTAAAAAAAAATTGCAATTCACAGAGAATATAATCTCTGTATTGTATCAAGGAGTGAATGCTCTTTATGCTCTTGTCGAAGAAGCGGCCAAAGGCGTACCATCGAAGGTTGTTGTTTCTGAAATCATCTCTCAGATAAAATTTTTCATCAATACAGAAAAACGAAATAAGATGTCGGATACTCCCAGAAGAACCCAGGCATTAAACCCTGCGAACGATTTGCTGGTTTCCGTAAAAATCCAGGAAAATTTTGAGGAATCTCCGTTCAAGATAGAAACGATTCGCGTCGAAATGCAAAAGATAGATATTCTGATGAACGAGGTAGGAGAGCTGAATGTTGCCAGATTCAGAATAGAAGAGCGTTTTTCCAATTTAGAAAATATCCTGGAGAAATGGGAATATTTATCGAAAGAGATAGAAGGATACTATGGCGAAAACCCGTCCTTGAAAAATCATTCCAGAAATTTTGGACTGCTATTGGAAGGCATAAAAAATAAGCTCTATGAAGATAATGCAAGATTAGACTCCTATATAAGCCAGCTTGAAGAAAACATCCGAGAGATAAGGCTTCTTCCTCTGGATATACTCTTTTCCTTTTTCCAAAGGATGGTAAGAGATATGGAGAAGGAGCAGGGCAAGAAAATCCATTTTTCCATAGAAGGCTCTCAAATCAAAGTAGATAAAAAAATATTGGAAGAAATGAAAGCTCCTCTGATGCATCTCCTTTCCAATGCGATTATCCACGGCATAGAAACATCGGAAGAGCGCGAAAAAGCTGGCAAAAAAACTGACGGAAATCTTATCTTACGGGCTTATCAGACAAAGTCCAATTATATTGTGATAGAAGTGCAGGATGACGGGCGAGGTTTAGATAAGAAAACAATCCAGAATACTGCTATAAAACAGGGGTTGTATAGCCGAGAGCAAATTTCAGAAATGACAGAGGAACAGATATATTCTCTTATCTTTGAGCCTGGCCTGTCAACGAGTTCTTTTATTACAGAAGTATCAGGAAGAGGAATGGGACTATCCGTGGTAAAGAAAAGCGTTGCCCAACTCAAAGGAAATATCTCTTTGGATTCGTCCTATGGACATGGCTGTAAGTTCAAGATATTTCTTCCTGTCACTATGTCAACGGAATCTGTCCTGATTGTTCAGACAGAAGAAAGAGAAAAGTACGCCATTCCTGTAGAGTCTGTCCTAAAATCCTTCTTTGTGAAAAAAGAAAATTTGCTGACTATGGAAGGCAGAGATATTGTTTTAATGGATGGCATTCCTATTTCTGTGGCCAAGCTTTCGAGCCTTGTGCAATGCAAACGAAAGGATTGGATCGTTTCTGCACAACCTGTAACTTCAGAAAGAACTTCGTCAGCCTCTCCTCTTTTTTCTTGTGTTGTCCTGGATGTAAACAATAAAAAAATGGCTATTCTTGTCGATCAAATTTTAGAAGAGAAAGAGATTGTCTTAAAGCCTAAATCTCCTTTGATAGAGCATATTCCATGTATATCAGGCTCTAGTATATTAGGAACAGGCGAGATATGCCTGGTCTTAAACCCTCATGAGCTGCTAGTACTTTTACAGCAAAAGGTATTAGCTGTCACACAAAATAAGAAGATAAGGCCTGTACTTCGTCCTAAAAAGATTCTTATGGTAGAAGATAGCATCACGATAAGAATCCGCATAAAGCGTATTCTGGAAGCAGGAGGCTATGAGGTGATAGAATCCGTAGATGGGGCAGATGCAATGGAAAAACTCGCCTTACATCCCATAGACGCTGTCGTGAGCGATATAACCATGCCTAACATGGATGGTCTGGAATTGACAACCCGTCTAAGGCAAGATCAAAAATATAAAAATTTACCTGTTATTCTGTTGACGATGCTCTCTTCGGAGGAAGACAGAAAAAAAGGACTTTTAGCTGGTGCCAATGCCTATATCAGTAAACCTACCTTTGATCAAAAGCTTCTTCTCGATACCCTAAAAAGAGTCATTCCTGAGTGATTCCGTTAGTCTCTATTGGCAAAAGACGCAGGGATTGCGCTGAAGGTCGTCTTTTTCGAATAGATAGTCATTTTCGGCGCAACCCTGCGGCTACAAATTCGATTCTATTATTTAATGATAGAAATTTTTCTTTTTTCCATCCTTCTTTTGAGTTCTTCGCCTAGCAAATCAAAGAAAAAAATGAGCCAGGTAAGGAACGCACAGGGGAAGAAAAGAATCCACCAACCTTGAAAAAATGTCTCTGCTGTATTGTATAATTTAAAAATCACACTGCCTAAATCTTCTGGCTGAAGGTGGACAACTCCTATAAAAGTCAAAATCGACAGAAAGAGGATATTGTCTCTCATTTGTTTGACAATGCTTACAGGCAGGCTGGAGCAGTTGTGCAGAATGTGCTTTAAAAAAACCATAAAAGAACTATAGCCAAGAGAATAGGCAAAAGAGACAAACAGCTTTTCTTTGAGTTCGCAGATTTCTTCGTATGTCTGGGAAGATATAAAAATCGCTCCTGTGACTCCTAATCCTGCCATAAGATAGTATCGTATATCCCAGGAAAGTTGTGATGTCTCTTGCAATTTGAATAAGGCACAAAAGAAGATCAATAGAAACAGGCGAGGGAAATATCCCAGAATTTTTTCTATAGTGTGTGCCCACTTGCTTGTAGTGGGATGGAATTCCAAAAAAATAAAAAGGATTCCCAAGACTATGCTGATAAGCAAAGAAAAAAATCCTATGGAAAGAGCGATACCAGAAGAAGTGCTGACAATATACATAAGATTTTCTTGTTTATAGGTACCAAACAATAAAAACTGCCTGAAGGTAGGATGGTGTATCCAATAGTTAGATACGGGAGATAGGCAATCCTGGTACTCTTTCTGTAGGAGGCTGGCATAGAAATATTTTCTATTCTCTCCAAAATCTTCCAGGCTTTTCTGGAATTCTGGTAAATTTTGAAAATTTTCTTCGTCCAAAATTTTATTGATTTCTTTTAAAATCGCTTCTATGAGTCGGGATTGTTTTTTCTCTGTTTTCAACATTTCTTTTGTTTCTGTGGGGAATCGGGAATAGAGATATTGAGAAAGAGAATCTTCTTGAAGCAATAGCTTTGATACCAGTTTGTCCAGGTTGATAATGTTTTCTTGCCGAAATTCTGTGGGGATTTCTGCGTCTATGAGCCAGGGTAGGGCAAAACAAAAGAAAAGGTTTCCAAAAAGAGCTGCTAATAATGCAATTCGATGAAGCATAGCAAACCTCTTGTCATGGAATGAATTATATTCAGAACCCAGGGAGAAATCCCTGGGAAAAATTTTTATCTACAGCCTTCGCAATCGCATTCGCCTTCGTATTCTTCTGCTGCCAGAATATCCAAAATAGATTCAGCAATTTCATTGCTTGCATCTCGAATGGTTGCACCCATTTCTTCTAATGCTTCTTCTGGAAGTTTTTTAAGTTGGGCAGAGATAGTTTTGATGATGCCTTTGGAAATGGTCAGGCTTAAAGTATTACGTTCTACTAGATATTCTTCTAATTGAGCAGTTTCCATGCAGGAACTCCTTTTAAAATAGGAAACCAGGTATAAAAAAAATAAATTATTGATTTTTATGTTGAATATTTTAGGGAAATTTTTTTAGGAAGAAAATTTGGGAAGGGATAAATGTAACGAGGTCGACGGGGCTCGAACCCGCAACCATCGGATCGACAGTCCGATACTCTAACCAATTGAGCTACGACCCCAGACACTGGTGGGCGATGACGGATTCGAACCGCCGGCCTTCTGCTTGTAAGGCAGACGCTCTAGCCTGCTGAGCCAATCGCCCAAAACTGGGAAGTATATTAGCAAATTTGAATCCAAATGTCAAGTATTATTTTTTACTTTGATAAAAAATTTATATAAATTTTCTAGTGTATTGAAATAATAATCGTTATGAATTTATCCACTATATACACTTTCAGGTTTTTTTTTATTGACTTTATCTATGGATTGCATCTATAATCCATACAATAGACAATAGAAAAAATATTTTTAGGCAGTACAAGAATGAGCAAGGGTGACCACCAGTTAATCAAAGCTTTCCATAAGCAGGTGAATATTGTTGAGAGTATGATGAAATCTCACATGGAAGTCTGTCCAGAATTGGCTAAATCATCAGAGCTCAATGAGGAATTAGCTTATTTATATAAGCTGGCAAAAACATTAGGCGAAAGGATGAGAGAGCTTGCTCTTTTCCGTGGTATGGTCATGAGCTTGCGCCAGGAAAATGCAAAATTAAGAGCTAAATCTAAAGAAATTGCAGAAAAAGAAGAAACAAATAGGGCACAAACGGCAAAAATAGAGCAAGAAATCCCTCTTCCTTTTGTACAGAGCCGCTTTAGCACGCAAAGAATAGATATACTCAACAAAAAAAATCTTACCAGGAAGCAAAAAGAAGATATTACCTATCCTAAGGAACAAGAAGGAATTTCTATTGCGGAGGCCGTAATTTCCAAGAAGACAGAGCCTGATATTCCTATAAAAACAATTCCAGAAGAAAAAATACCTGAAAAACCGCAGGAGCCTTCTATTGATCCTATGGATCTGCTCGCTGAGCAAGAAAAAAACATTCGGGCTATGATGAAAAAATATAAACACATTAGCGATACTGTGGTTCTCCCTTTGACCCCAGGGAGCCTGGATTCTTCTTCCCAAAAAGAAAACGGAGAAGCCGAGGAAGAAGAAATTTTATGGCCCAAGCCAACTACAGCAGTTGCTTTTTCTTCTAAAAATGCAACAAAAGAAAATGGTACTAAAGAAAAAATTATCCATACAGACAATGATCTTAAAATTGATTTGATTCTTATCCCAGAGGAAGTCGATGTTGCAATAAAGCTGCCTCAAGAAGCAAGCTCGACAGATGCAACACAGAAAATCCTGGATGATATATCTTCGGATGAGGAATATCTGGGAGAAAAAGAGGTACTTAAGCTACTGCAAATTGAAAAAGAAGAACTACAGCAGATGATAGAAAGAGGCGATATTCATTTCACAGAACAGGATGGAAATATCTTTTTCCACACACAGGAAGTATACAATTTGAGAGCGAAGACCATGGAGCTGGAAACCATTATGCTGGAAAAGAAAAAAATGAAAAAAAGCATAAGCCGCTTGCAGAAATTCTATCGCGATCAATTGGAATAATAAAAATTAGGAACAAGAATTAAATAAGTTCCACATTTTCTCCCGCAGACTCAAGCAGATGCTATTAACATAGCACTGCTTAGCCTGCACAGGTTTTTCTTCGTGTATTCTGATTGTGTTATAGAAGTCGAACCTTATAAAATAATTTTTACAGAGATAAAAATCTCATAACTAACTATTGTATATTGAATTAAAAATGGGTAAGTTATTTAATTCTCATCGCTTATCACGCTTGAAAAGGATTTGCATTTTGGCCTGAAAGGCCTATATATACTAGCCCAGGACAACGCCCTGGGAATGGAAATTTTGCCTAATTTTTTGAATGCTAGAAGGGAGTTTCTAGCATTTTCTTTTTGATTCATTTTGATGAGGAGTACCTCATGCCCAAAGTTGTAATTGATAAAGACAGGTGCAAAGGCTGTGAACTCTGTACAAAAGCTTGCCCTCAGGAAATCATCGAGATGTCTAGCAAAATTAATGTGAAGGGATATTTTTATGCCCAGATTGCAGACCAATCGCGATGTATAGGATGTCGTATCTGCGCCATTACCTGTCCTGATGTGGCGATTGATGTTTACGTCAATGGTGTTCAATACGCATACTTCGATTATTGAAATTTGACGGAAGGTGATTATGGCAAAGAAATTGATGAAAGGCTGTGAGGCGTTAGGTGAAGCAGCGATTCAGGCTGGCTGCCTCCATTTTTTTGGATACCCTATTACCCCTCAAACCGAAGTACCAGAATATCTTTCCCGACGGTTGCCTGAAGTCGGGGGTGTTTATGTGCAGGCTGAGAGTGAAGTCGCTGCATCGAATATGATATATGGTTGTGCGGCGGCAGGTGTTCGGGTTTTCACTTCTTCTTCCAGCCCTGGAATTAGTTTGATGGCCGAAGCTGTGTCCTATATGGCAGGCTCTCAACTTCCTGTTGTTATTGTAAACATTGTAAGAGGAGGCCCAGGTCTGGGAGGAATTCTTCCCGCTCAATCGGACTACTGGCAGGCAACTCGCGGCATTGGTCATGGCGATTTTCGCGTGATCGTACTTGCTCCTTCTACTGTACAAGAAGCAGCCGACCTGATGATCGAAGCCTTTGATCTTGCTGACCAATATCGCAATCCTGTCATGATTATAGGAGATGGGATTATTGGGCAGATGATGGAACCTGTGGAGTTCAAAAAGCGTGAAAAAAAACAGCTTCCAGAAAAAATTTGGGCTGCCAGTGGGGCAAAGGGCAGAGCTGCTAATAAAATTCATTCTCTTTTCCTCGATCCTGTAAAGCTGGAACAGCATAATATTTTCCTGAAAAAGAAATACGATGAAGTAGAGAAAAACGAGCAGCGTTTTGAACTTTATAATACCGAAAAGCCTTATGATCTCTTGATTGTAGCCTATGGAACTATGGCAAGAATCTGCAAAACTTCCATTGCCCTTTTGCAAGAGGAAAATATTTCCATTGGGCTGGCAAGACCGATCAGTCTTTATCCTTATCCTTACAAGGCAATTCAGGAAGCAGCAAGAAAGGCAAAACAGGTTTTGGTTGTAGAGCTTTCTATGGGGCAGATGATTGATGATGTAAGGCTTGCCGTAGAAGGCCAAAGGCCAGTGCATTTCTATGGGCGCAGTGGAGGAATGGTTCCCAGCCCAGAAGAAGTTTGCCGTGAACTCAAACGTATTCTTGCTCAAAAGACATAAAAAAATACCCTAGAATGGGAGAATTATATGGAAGCGATTTTTAGCAGACCCAAAGCCATGTCCAGCACAATAACCCACTATTGTCCTGGTTGCACGCATGGCATTATCCATCGCCTGATTGGTGAACTCCTGGATGAATATAACCTGAAAGAAAAAACCGTAGGCGTTGCCCCTGTAGGATGTGCGGTTTTAGCTTACAACTATCTTGATGTAGATTTTATAGAGGCAGCGCATGGAAGAGCACCTGCTGTAGCAACAGGTGTTAAACGAGGCCGTCCAGACCTTTTTGTATTTACATACCAGGGAGATGGCGACCTTGCCTCCATAGGTATGGGGGAAATTATCCATGCTGCAAACCGTGGAGAAAAAATTTCTGTTGTTTTTGTGAATAATGCTATCTACGGCATGACAGGAGGCCAGATGGCCCCTACCACTCTTCCTCAGCAGGTAACATCCACCTGTCCGCAAGGAAGGGATGTACAAACAGCAGGCTTTCCCATTCGTATGGCAGAACTACTTTCTTCTTTACAAACAGATTCTTTTATAGCCAGAGTTTCCAGCCACTCTCCTCGCAATGTCATTGAAGCTAAAAAAGTTTTGAAAAGAGCTTTTGGGTATCAGGTAAGCGGACGTTGCTTTACTCTTGTGGAATTTTTATCCACTTGCCCTACAAACTGGGGGCTTCCTCCCAAAAAAGCAACAGAATGGCTGGAACAAAATATGATTCCTTATTATCCCCTGGGAATCTTTAAAACACCAGAAGAAGGTAAAGTGAAATAGTTATATTTTTTTTACCCCAAAGGGGTTACACATACCAGCCCAGGGCAACGCCCTGGGAATCACATACCAGCCCAGGGCAACGCCCTGGGAATCACATACCAGCCCAGGGCAACGCCCTGAGGCAAATTGCGAAAGGCAAGATATGCAAAGTGAAGTGATTATGGCAGGATTTGGTGGGCAGGGAATCATGCTGATTGGCAAAATTCTTGCTTATGCTGGAATGGAAGAAGGCAAGGAAGTCTCCTGGCTGCCTTCTTATGGCCCTGAAATGAGAGGTGGAACAGCCAACTGCACTGTTGTTCTTTCCGATCAACCTATAGGTTCGCCTGTCGTGGACTCTCCGTTTGGACTGGTTGTTCTGAATCGTCCATCGCTAGACCGTTTTGCTCCCAATCTTAAACGAAATGGAATACTCATCATCAACAAATCCTTGATTGATGTTTTATCTCCAAGAGAAGATGTAGATACTGTATACATCCCTTGCAATGATATTGCTATGGAATGTGGAACGGGAAAGGCTGCCAATATGGTTGCCTTGGGGGCATATATCGGCAGATCACAAATTGTGAAATTAGAAACAGTCTACGAACAAATCAAAAGCCAGTTTTCTGGAAACCAAAAATTGATTTCTTTAAACATGGCAGCCTTGAAAAAAGGATACGATTTAAGTAAAAAAGACCAGACCAGCGTTTAAGGATAAAAAAATGGAATGTTTGGATATGACAAAAGTAGAGGAGATTCTCCAGGCTTATCCTCACGATGAGACATCGCTCATTATGGTATTGCAGGATATTCATGATACCTTTAACTATCTGCCATGCGATGCCTTGAAAAGAGTAGCACAGGAGCTGAACGTCCCTTTGGCCAAAGTCTTCAGTGTTACCACTTTTTATAAAGCTTTTAGCCTGAATCCCAAAGGCAAAAAAGTGATTCGCGTTTGCTTAGGAACTGCATGCCATATCAGAGGAGGTGAAGAAATCACCCAGGAATTCGAGAGACAACTGGGAGTACTCCGTTCCCAAACTACAAAAGACCAGGAATTTACCCTGGAAACCGTCAATTGCGTGGGCGCATGTGCTATGGCACCTGTTGTAGTAGTAAATGAAGAATACCATCGCAATGTAACGGCGATCAAGGTTAAAGATATCCTCAAGGGAGAAAAGAATGAAGATTAACTCGTTTGACGATTATCAGAATTTACGAAAGCAGCTTCTCGTCTTACAGCCTTTGGAACAAAAGAAAGTCCTGGTTTGTTGCGGAACAGGTTGTAGAGCAGGGGGAAGCCTGGAAATCGCTCATAAAATAGAAGAAGATCTGAAAGCGAAAGGAATCGGATCTTCTGTAGAGCTTGTCGTTAAAAAACCTGGATGCCAGGGAATGTGTGAAAAAGGCCCTCTGGTATGGTTCATGCCCCAGGGAATATTCTACTGTTCTGTCAAGATGAAAGATGTTCCTGAAATCGTGGAAAAGACCATTGCAAAAGGCGAAATCATAGAACGTCTTCTTTATAAAGACAGTGAGACGAAAGAAAGAATATCGCATCATGACAGCATTCCTTTTATTGCAAGACAGAATCGCCTTGTGCTGAGGAACATGGGTGTTATTGACCCTATGGATATAAAAGATTATATTAGAGCAGGCGGATATGAGACTTTGCTGGATATACTCGATAAAAAAAGAGACCCTGATTCTATCATTGAGGAGATAGAGAAATCGGGACTAAGAGGAAGAGGAGGCGGAGGCTTTCTAACAGGAAGAAAGTGGAAAGCTTGTAAAAAAGCTCAGGGCAACAGATATGTCCTTTGCAATGGCGATGAAGGCGACCCTGGTGCCTTTATGGATCGAAGCATCATGGAAGGCGATCCACATGGTGTTCTGGAAGGAATGATTCTTGGTGCATATAGTCTTTGTGCGAAAGAAGGATATATTTATGTACGCCACGAATATCCTCTTGCTGTAAAGCATCTGAGTCATGCTATCCAGGAAGCAAAAGAATACGGGCTTCTTGGAGAAAATATCGCTGGCTCTTCTTTTTCCTTCGAGATTCATATAAACCGAGGCGGGGGAGCGTTTGTATGCGGTGAATCCAGTGCCTTGATGCGATCTTTGGAAGGAAAGGTCGGAGAGCCGAGGGCAAAATATATCCATGCCACAGACAAAGGCCTTTTCGACAGTCCTACTGTTCTCAATAATGTGGAAACATGGGCGAATGTGCCTTTGATTTTACAAAAAGGAGCGAAATGGTTCACGGAAATCGGCACCCCGAAGAGTCCAGGGACCAAGGTATTCTCTCTGGTTGGTAAAGTCAAAAACACAGGGCTTATCGAAGTAGCTATGGGAACTACCTTGAGAGAGGTAATTTTTGGCATAGGCGGAGGAATCATAGGCGACCGACAGTTCAAGGCCGTCCAGACAGGTGGGCCTAGCGGCGGATGCTTGCCTGCATCTCACCTGGATACTCCTGTTGATTTCGACACACTCACCCAGGCAGGCTCTATGATGGGTTCTGGCGGTATGATCGTAATGGATGATCGTACCTGCATGGTGGATGTGGCAAGATATTTCACGCAATTTCTCATCCAGGAATCTTGTGGAAAGTGTTTGCCTTGCAGAGAAGGCTTACCTCAACTACACTACTTTTTGAAAGAAATCGTAGAAGGAAGAGGAAAAGAAGAATATCTCCCCAAAATAGAAGAGCTTGCCCAAGTTCTTCAGGACAGCTCTCTTTGTGGTCTGGGGAGTACATCTGCCAACCCTGTCATGAGTACACTACGCTATTTCCGTGAAGAATATCTTTTGCATATTCTGGAAAAACGTTGTCCTGCTGGAGTATGTAAGGCTCTGACCTCTTTCACGATTAACGAAAAATGCACAGGCTGCGGTGCCTGCCTGAGAGTTTGCCCTGTAGAAGCCATAATCGGACAAAAAAGAGAAAAGCATGAAATCCTCCAGGCCAAATGTATCCAGTGCGGTTCTTGTTACTCTGTATGCAAATTTGACGCTATTACGATAGGAAAAAGATCATGATTCTTACGATAGATGGCAAAACAATCCCTGCACAAGAAGGCGAAACCATTTTAGATGTGGCTAAGAAAGCACAGATTCCCATCCCCACATTATGCTATAAGCCCTGGGCAGAAGCTCAGGGCGGTTGCCGCCTTTGCTCTGTGGAAATCACAAGACAAAACTGGGATGGCTGGAAAAAAGTCGTTACCTCTTGCAACCATCCTGCCCAGGATGGGCTGATTGTCTATACAAACACAGAGCGCATCGTAAAACTTCGAAAAACGCTTCTCGATCTTTTGCTTGCACGCTGTCCCCATACTCCTGAAATCCAGAAAATGGCGAAAGAGTATGGTATCTCCAAAACATCTTTCATAGAACGCAAAGAACCTGATGATTGCATTCTGTGTGGTCTTTGTGTAAAGGCATGTGAAGCAATCGGTGCTAATGCCATTTCTACCATACAAAGAGGCATAGAAAAAAGAATAGATACGCCATATTCTCAGCCCAATGAAGCTTGTATTGGCTGTGCTTCCTGCGCTGAAGTCTGTCCAACACACCATATAAAATATCAGGAATCCGAAGGCATACGCCATATCTGGAAACGAGATTTCCCCATGGTCAAATGCTCTCAGTGTGGCAGAACCATTATCACACAAGCGCAGAAAGAACATCTGATCCAGAAAACCCATCTTTCCGCATCCTACTTTGATAAATGCGAAATATGCCATAAAAAAGAGACAGCAGAGCAATTCTACAAGCTACAAAACATGAATCATCTGTAAAGAAAAAGGCTATAGCATGAGAAAAAATGCTATAGCCTTTTTTGGTAACATAAATTTTGGAGGACTTATGAATACTATCACACACCAAATCCTCTTAGAAATTCCTGTTGATGCTACATCAGGAGAAATAAATCTGGATAATGATAAAAAAATTGTATGGAGAATCATCAACAAGAAAGAAAAGCCAGTACAGTATAATACTTCTTTGGGGCAAAAACTAGGGAATATCAGAAATAAATTTTTATCTTCAGGGGCAAATTTATTGGACCGTGATAGTCTGGATCAAGAGATAGCAAGATGCAAGGGGAGAAGAGATGAAGAAAACCTACATTGATTCTGGTGTTCTGATTGATGCAATACGAGGTGATGATGTGAATGCTAAAAGAGCAATGAACATTTTAGATGATCCAGAACGAGAATTTATATCCAGCCCTTTTGTGCGATTAGAAGTGTTGCCCAAAGCTATTTATCAAAAAAATCAGCATGAAATAGAATTTTATGAAGTTTTTTTTAGCTCTGTAAAATATTGGGCTAATCCATTAGATAAAATTGTTGAATTAGCATATCAAGAAGGTAAAAAATATGGACTTAATGCCATAGATTCTCTTCATGTTGCATCTGCATTAATTAGCAATGCTGATGAATTGGTAACGAGTGAAAAGATAACAAGCTCGATTCATAAAACTAAAAGCATCAAAATAGTATCCATAAGGTAAAAGGAAATAAATTATGCTACGTTTTTTTATTTTTTTATCTTTTTTTTCGGCTTTAGTATGTGAGGAAATCCATCGTTTGCCTTTAGGCAGTGCAGAGCGATGTTGGGATTTGAGGTTGCTTTTGTGTAATGAAATTTATGATAGCAAGGCAGATAAAAAAATTGCTTTTGACGAGCTTGCCAAAGAGGCTTCGCTGGCAAAAATCGTATTTACAGGAGAATCCCATCCTAATCTGGAACACCATGTTTTACAGGCAAAGTTGATAGAAAGCCTTGTTCTGCTTGGGAAAAAAGTGGTTGTGGGAATGGAGTTCTTTGAGGTTGGTCAGCAAACGATTTTGGATGAATGGGCTAAGGGAGAGATGAGCGAAAAGGAGCTTTTGCAGCAAAGCGATTGGTTTAACAAAGTGGGATACAATTACAGATACTATAAGCCTGTTCTGGATGTGGCGAAAAAATATAAGTTGAGAGTGGTTGCCTTGAATATTCCCCGATCCATTGTGCGTAAAGTCGCTCAAAAGGGATTGAAGGAATTGAGCCAGGAAGAAAGTGGGCTTTTTCCTGCTGTTGACACAACGAATGTTCACCATCGCTATCTTTTGAAGAAAATTTTTGGGAAATTCGCTATACTGGCACCAGAAAGCTTTGAGAAAATATATTCTGCCCAGTGTGTATGGGATGTTGCTATGGGGTATTATGCTCTTAAGGCAATAGAAAATCCAGATTCGGAAAGCATGATGGTGCTTCTTGCTGGAAGCAATCATGTTATCTATGATCTGGGAATTCCCATGAGGGTGCAAAAGGCTTCTGATATAAGAACAGAAAGCGTTTATTTCATGGAGATGGTGGAAGATAAAGATAAAGATAAGGATAAAGATAAGGATAAAGATAAGGATAAAGATAAAGATAAAAAGAAAGATCCACACTTTAAGATGGGGGCAGGGGAAACCCAGGGGCAAGAAATTATATCTCGTAGTCTTGCCAGGTGGGTCATAGGAACAAAGGCTTGTGATGGGCAGGAGGCTTTTCCTTCGCCTGGAATGAAGCTGGAATGGAAAGAGGATAGAATCGAAGTTATTTCTGTCAGCGAAAAGGGGATTGCTGCTCAGGCTGGATGGAAAAAAGGTGATAAAATTCTTGGCCTGAATGGAACGAAGGTAGTTTCTCTTGTAGATGCTCAGATACTTCTGACGTATCTTTCCTGGGAGGAAAGCTTTTCCTGGGAAATCCTTAGAGAAGAAAAAATACTTCAGGGAACGACTATAATCCAAAGGGATAAGCAGGATGAATAGAGGAATTTTAGTAGACAGGGATGGTGTCCTGCTGGAAAGTGTCCCTGATTATGTGAAAACCATAGAGGAAATAAAATTCATCCCTGGAGTGGTGCAGGCTGTATCCCATCTTTGGGGAAAGGGCTATACTCTTTGCGTTGTCACAAACCAGGCGGGAATTGGCAAAAAATTGTACACCCTGGAAAAGCTCCAGGAAATCCATAGTTATATAGAAAAACGATTTTATGAGCATGGACAGGGAATCATCAAGTGGTATGTCTGCCCTCATACAGTAGAAGACCACTGCCCTTGCCGTAAACCCTCTCCTCTATTACTGCAGCAGGCCATTGAAGAAAACCAGCTAGATCCTTCCCAGACATGGATGATTGGTGATAAGAAAAGCGACATACAGGCAGGCAAAAAAGCTGGCTGCAAAACCTGTCTTGTAAAAACAGGAGAAGGCATAAAACAAATCTTTTCGGAAGATAACAAACCCGACCTGGTCATGAACGGGTTTGTGGAATTTACAAGGTTGTTTGAATAGGTAACTGCCCAAAAGTCTTTGTATTAATCTTTAATCTTGAACTTCTCAAGAGATAAGATTTCACCGCAGAGACACAGAGAACGCAGAGAAGAAAAAAAAACTATATAATTCCTCTGCGACCTCTGCGCCTCTGCGGTTACGTATTTTTTATCAATATGTTGCAATAGTTACAAAAACTTTTGAACACATACCTATCAGAAAAATTATCTATGGTTAAAAATGATTTATGAAATATGAACTTAAGCTTTTACTACTCTTGACGATTCTGGTAGCTTTGCCTTGTATTCTGCTATCTGCTTTTGCGTTGGAAGCTCTTTTGGGGCAAAAGGTAATCATTGAAAAAAAGATAGAAGAAAGCTATTCTGCTATAGCATCGACTAATAGAAAAAACATCTTAGAGCGAGTCAACAATAAAATAAAGATTTTGGATAAAATCACAAACCAGGCATTGCCAACCCAGAGCAATCTCATGATTGCTTTGCTGCGCGAGCCTCTGGAGGATTCTTTTTTTCGCCGTTTTTATCTCTTGGATAAGGACTATAATATTCTCTATCCTGAAGAAAGACCCAAAAGCACGGAAAACATAGATCTTTTCTTACCAGGCGAAAACTACCATCATTTTGAAAATGCCTATTATTGCGAATTTCAGGAGCAAAATTTTGCCAATGCTATCGCGGAATATCAGAAAATCGTAGCAGGCCTGTCAGAGCAAAAACTGGAGGCTTTAGGGCATGCACTGGCAGGAATCGCAAGATGTTACTGGAAAGCAGGAATGCCTGCCAAAGCCATGGAAAGCTACCAATACCTGACCAGACTTTTCCAGGATCGTAAAGACCCTCAAAGCCTTATTTTTATGATTGAGGGGAAAAGTCAGATTGCAGAAATCTATAGAACAAAAGAGGAAATAGAAAATTATTATCAGACGCTTTTATCTCTATTGGAATATATGATTTACAACGAATTTCAGCTACTTCGTGCAAAATATGCTTACCATTATCGCCAGATTACAGAACGCCTGGCATTGCTATCCCAAGAAGAACGGCTTTCTCCAGATACCAAGGCAAGCTTTGAGAAAGCTTATAGTAAAATTTTAGAAAATCGTAAGTATATGCAGGCACAGGAAGCAGAAATCCGAGAAATCAGACAGTATCTTATCGGCGAACTTAAAAACCAGGGGGAAATCCCCAAAAGTGGTTATCTGCATTATCAGACTGGAGATACCCAGAACCTTGTATATTATCGCCCTTTGGTAAAGGATAATTTTCGAGGTTATCTACTCTATGCCATCAATCTGGACTATTGCCTCAACCAGATTATTATCCCCTGCCTGCAAGGCCAGGAAGTAGGAAAGGATGCCAAGCTGATTATCCTGGATTATACAGGGGCTTCTTTGAACGAAAAAATATCTCCTCCCTTTTTTTCCATTGTTTCTCAGCCAATTTTACCTGTTTTCCCTTTTTGGCAAATTGCAATCTATCTCAAGAACGTCCGCTCTTTGGAAGAGCTTTCCCAATACCAGTCTCAACTTTATTTCCTGGCTTTAATCACCATCATTCTGATTCTTTTGGTGGGGGTTTACATCATTATCACAACCTTCGTCCGAGAAGTAAAAAGCGCAAGGCGCAAATCCAATTTTGTGAGCAATGTAACCCACGAATTAAAAACGCCTTTGACAGCCATCAAGATGTTTGTAGAGACTCTTTTGCTAGACAGAGCCAAGAGTGCTGAGGAAAAAAGAGAATGTTTGCAGATTATCGCATCGGAAAGTGAGCGTTTGAGCCGTCTGATCGATCGTATACTGAATTTTGCCCGTATGGAACAAAAGCGGAGAAAATTTCATTTTGAATGGGCGGATAGTAAACCACTGATTTTGGATATACTCAAAGACTTCCAGACCCAAATCCACGATGTATCTTGCAACTTTCAGGTAAATATCGAACCAAACCTTCCTTTGGTTTTTATGGATCAGGAAGCCATTCGAGAAGCCATAGCGAATCTTCTTTCCAATGCTTATAAATACAACGATAAATCGCAAAAGAATATTACTATCAGGGCTTTTCCTATAGGGTCGGAAAAAATAGGAATTGCCATTAAAGACAATGGAATCGGTATTCCCAGAAATGAATTTCGAAGAATTTTCCATAAATTCTATCGTATAGAAGATACGCTAACGAGAAAAATTGAAGGCACAGGACTAGGCTTGTCTCTTGTAGAATCCATTGCCAGGGCACACAGAGGTAAGGTTAAAGTACAAAGCAAGCTTCGCCAGTGGAGTGAATTTACCCTTGTATTGCCACTCAAGGGCAAAGACTATTGAGTCAGGCTACCTAATTTGGCAATGTTAAATCTGGATTATTGATTACCAAGAGCTTACGAAAGATTTGGGAATTAATTCGTTATCTTTCTCGTTCTCATTACTCCTATTTTAAAAGTATGGAAAAGTCAGGAAAGCAAGCTTTATGGTTATCCCTGCGGTACTTGGGGACCACAGGAAGCCGATGCCATTTTTGAAGACAAGACTTTTGCCTGGCGTTACCCTTGTAAAAATTTAGCAAGCGATGGACTTTATTGCGAGCTGTAAAAATGGAAAAAATTTTGTATTTTCAAAAAAGTCAGGAACTCTCTGTTTTTTTGGCAAAAGAATTCCAAGCTCTTGCACTTCGCTATGCTTTAGAGAAGCGAAATTTATATGTTGCCATTTCTGGGGGGAATAGCCCCCAAGGCTTTTTTCGGGAGCTTGCTTCTCAAGCTCAAAGAGAGAAGTTCTGGCAATTCGTTCATTTTTATTGGGTAGATGAAAGATGTGTTCCTCAAGATCATCTGGAAAGCAACTACAGAATGGCAAAAGAGCTTTTGCTTGAGCATATTCCTTTGCGTGAATCGAACATCCATGCTATTTTTGGAGATGCGCAGTCTCTCTCTTCCGAGGTTTTGCGATACACAAAAGAAATCCAGGGCAATGTCCCTCTTTGGCAAAGCATTCCTCGGTTTGACTGGATTTTTTTAGGCATGGGAAATGATGGGCATACTGCTTCTATTTTTCCTGGGCAAAAATCTATCATAGAATCGCCTGAAATCTGCGTGATCTCAGAGCATCCCAATAAGCCCCAGAAAAGAATTACCTTAACTCTAAAAACTATCAACAATGCCAGTCGTATCAGCTTTATTGTTCTAGGAAAAGAAAAGGAAAGAATCATTGATAAAGTTTTACAAAAGAATCCAAATAGCATATACCCTGCTGCTTATGTTTCCCCTCGACAAGGGGCATTAGAATGGTTATTATTTTTGGAAAATTAAAAGAATAAAAAATATGAAAATGTGCTGAAGTCTGTGGATGGGAATCCAATGTTATACAGCAATTCTCAGTTGCATTGCATACAAAAATCGCCTATAAAATCATCCGCAGATTACACAGATTACGCAGATAAAAATTTTGAAAATCTGTGTAATCTGTGTAATCTGTGAAATCTGTGGATAAATTTTAGTGTAAAGAGTGCTCCACGAAAAACACGAAAAGCACGAAAAGGAATGTTCGTGTTTTTCGTGGAAAAAAACTTGATCCGTGTTCTTTCCTCTCTGTGGTGAATTATTTCCTTAGGTTAACACCAATGACGCTCACGTACGCACATAGGGGATTCTGCTTAAGTTGACAGCATTAAGGGGCGGATATCATCTATTGCAAGACATACAATCTATTGCAATATTCTGATTCCTCAGACCATGTGTCCTTCCTCTTCTTCTCCTATAAAGATTTCCAGAGGATGAGATCCTTCATAGCGAAGGCAGCAGCGTAAGCGTCCGCATAGTCCACAATACATCGCAGGATTAGGGGTAGGCCCTGCTTTTTTGGCGATTTTTGCTGTAATGGGATAAAAGGTGCGCAAAAAAGCGCAGCAACAAAGTTGCTGACCGCAAATTCCTGCTCCGCCCAAAAGACTGGCTGCATCTCTTTGGCCTATTTGTCTGAGTTCTATTCTCACTCCATGATATTGATGGCGTAAAATTTTTAGCAGTTCGCGAAAATCCACTCTTTCTGGAGCTGTGAAGAAAAAAATAAGCTTATTCTCTTCTTTAAGAGAGCTTACCTGGATCAATCTCATAGAAAGCTTCAATTCTTTGATTTTATCTTTGCAGAATTGGAATTCTTCCTTGCAAATCGTTTCAGGTTTGGCACAAGAAGAATATTGGTTTGCTCGAATGTTGGTGTTCATATTAGATTTTAGTGCAGCCATAATGGCGGCGGTTCCTTTTTTTACAAAGAAGGCATATTCCCTTTTCTAAAGGGAGAGATTGTCCTTAACTTTTGGATAATACCAGGAAGCTTTTCTATGATATAGTCAATTTCTTCGTCTGTTGTATAGCGGGAAAGAGAAAAGCGGATAGATCCATGTATCGAGGTAAAAGGTATTTGCATAGCTCTCAGTACATGGGATGGCTCAAGAGATCCTGAGCTGCATGCAGAGCCAGAAGATGCACAGATTCCTGCTTTGGAAAGCAATAGTAAAATGGCCTCGCCTTCAATATATTCAAAGCCTATATTGCTTGTGTTTGGCAGACGATTTTCTTTGTGTCCGTTTAATATGGTGTCTGGAATATTTTGCAAAATCCAGTTTTCCATACGATCTCGTTTGGCTTTTACTTGTGTGTTCTCTTCAGAAATGTTTTTAGCTGCAAGCTCGCAGGCACAGCCAATCGCAACGATATTAGGTACCGCTTCTGTCCCTCCTCTTCTGCCTCTTTCTTGGTGTCCGCCGATAAGATAAGGTCGCATACGCGTACCCTTGCGTATATAAAGTCCGCCTATTCCTTTAGGTGCATGAAGCTTATGACCAGAGAAGGAAAGAAGATCTATTGTGGATGATTGCATATTCAAGGGAATTTTTCCTACGGCTTGCACTGCATCTACATGAAAAATAGCACCTTTCTCTTTTGCGATTTTTCCAATTTCTTCCATAGGGAAGATGACTCCAGTTTCGTTGTTCGCGTACATTATAGAAACCAGCGCAGTTTCTTCGGTAATGGCTTCTTTAAGGGCATTCATGTCCAGAAGACCTTGTCTGTCAACGCCAAGCTCCGTAACTCGATAACCCTTTTTGGAAAGATAGGCCATAGTGTTTTTGACAGCAGGATGTTCTACAATGCTAGTTACAATATGCTTGCGATTGTTAGAAAGAGCTTCTAGCGTTCCAATAATGGCAGTATTGTCACTTTCTGTGCCACAACTGGTGAAGACAATTTCGCTGGTATCACAACCCATAAGGGATGCTACTTGCTCTCTGGCCCTTTCAACATGGCGAGAGACCTCTCCTCCGAAAAAATGCATAGAAGAAGGATTACCATAAAATTTATGCAAAAAAGGCATCATAGCAGAGACTACCTCTGGAGCAACTTTGGTGGTAGCGTTGTTGTCCACATAAATAATTTTAGTCTCCATAGCTATTTAACCTCCACAACTTCCAGTTCAGGAAGGACTTTCTCTTTAAGAATTCTCTGAACAAATGTCTTGATGGTAAAGCTAGAAGAAGGACAACTGCTGCACGCACCGTGCATTTTTACCTTGACCGTATTGCCTTCTACATCAACCAATTCCAGGCTGCCTCCATCTACGACCAAAGCAGGCTTTATATCTTCTTCAATGACCTGCTGAATTTTCATGATTTTTTGAATGTTGGTCAAAGGTATAGATTTTTCCTTTGGCTCAGCAGAGGGCTTCATTTCTTTTTCCTGAGAAAGATCTTTTTTCCAGACATCATTCAGTATATCCTGAATATCTGTATGGCAACTTGTACAACCTCCGCCTGCCTTTGTATAATTAATAACATCTTGTATTGTTTTAAGCCTATTTTCTATAATATTTTTTCGGATTTTATTCTCACTCACTCCAAAACAACGGCATACAAGACGGCTTTCATCTTCTTCTTTTTCTTGCACTTTTTCGCCTCGGTAAGTTTTGATCGCTGCCTCCAAAGCTTCCCTACCCATAACAGAGCAGTGCATTTTTTCAGCAGGTAAACCACCTAATGCTTTAGCGATATCTTCGTTGGTAATGGAAAGAGCTTCATCCAGTGTTTTTCCTTTTACCATTTCCGTCAGCATACTAGAGGATGCTATTGCACTTCCACAGCCAAATGTCTGGAAGCTGGCATCCAGAATCTTGTTGTTTTCATCTACTTTTAAAAAAAGTTTCAAGGCATCACCACAAACAATTGAGCCTATCATACCAACTGCATTGGCATCTTCCAACACTCCCATATTTTTAGGATTGAAAAAATGTTCCATCACTTTTTCAGAATAATCCCACATATAAACTCCTTTATACTATATATTTATAAAAATGGTATTTTTTATGATTATTTTTTAGTTAAAAATACCATAATACCATAGATAAATTAAATTTACTGGCAAAGTAAGTTTATATATTATTCATAAGCTTTGCAAGTGGAAAACAAAAAATTCTATTCCTTTATCCTTGTATTTTTTTTGAAAAACAGTATTTTTATAATCTTTTAAGAGATCATAGTTGACTTTTATATTCAGATTAGATAAATTAATGATATCATGAATTGTGTGTCATCATAATTTCTTAATCATTATAAGGGGAAAATATATGAAACGCTCCAATAAAGGTTTATCTTTGATTGAATTGATGGTAGCTATTGCTATTATTGCTATCATTGCAGCAATAGCACTTCCTGGATTACTTTCTGGTAAGAGAACTTCCAATGCAACCGCAGCCTTTGCCAATCTCAAGAGTTTTTCTACAGCTATGGCAACCTACATTGAACGCAAAGACGATCAAAGCTATCCTGAAAATCTGGAAAATGTAGCAGATTATTACAGCCATATTGAAAATAAAGGCGGTTATAAGTATGTTTATGATTCCAATAAGAACAATTATATTTACTACGCTTACCCTACAGGTCTGTCAATAGGTACTAAAATCTATTTTGTCGATGAATCCAATAATATTTATGAAGCCACAGTAGACAATAGCAATTTTTTAGTTCCGCCTACAATCAATATATTGGCGGAAGGAGAAAATAAAATCGAAGTTCCTGTTTTAAACTGGGAGAAAAAGTCCTAGATTTTTTTATATATGGAGGAAGGAGTTTTTATGCGAACTGTATTTTTTCTTTTGCTTTGTGGAGTTTTCTGTTTTCCTATTTTTGGGCAATTTTCCGATGTTAAAGTGGAAAACACTGCTGAAACCAGGTATGGTGCTCATATTGATGGTACTGGATGGGTTCATTTTGTTGTTTACTCTCCTTATGCAGATCAGGTTTCTTTGCTTCTTTTTGCTGGCTCCAGCGATTTAAAGCCTTCCAGTGTTATTCCTATGGAAAAATCGGGAAATGACTGGAAAGTTAAAATCCGTGGGGAAAATGTCGGCAATGGAACTTATTATATGTATTCCAGCAAAGGAAAAAGAGAAGTTTCTACAACAAAGCAATTTGGTCTTATGTTCAATGAGAATTATTTTTTGAACGATCCCTATTCTTATAAGAACCAAAACGTAAAATACACTGCTTTCTTTAAAGATATGCCATACATAGATCGCGCAGAAAGTATATATGCAGGGGGTGGAAAAAGCATCGTTTATGATCATAATAGAGATGCTCATCCTGGCTATGTAAAGATTGCCCCTAAAGACCTGATTGTTTATGAAATGCATGTTCAGGACTACACGGCAAGAATCCAGAATCTGGATGCTTCTAAACGAGGAACATATCTTGGTCTTGCTCAAAGCGGATTGAAGACACCAGGAGGTTTGAGCGCAGGAATCGACCATCTTGTAGAGCTTGGAGTGAATGCCGTAGAGCTGATGCCTATCATGGAATACGATGAAGAAACAGGGAATCTCGAAGGTCGCTATAACCACTGGGGTTATATGACGTCTAACTTTTTTGCTCCCGAAGCGAGATATGCATCTCGTCCTGGAAATGAAATCGTTGAGCTAAAACAGCTTATCAAAGCTTTCCATCAGAAGAATATCGCTGTATTTATGGATGTCGTCTTCAATCATACAGCAGAACAAAGCCCCTGGATAAGCAACAAAAAATTGGCAGCTAAGTTCTACAATACAATGGGACTCCATAATACTCATTTCTATCGCTCTACTTCGGACCAAAACTGGTATTACAACAATACAGGCACAGGAAACGATGTCACTTTCATGGGCGGGGATTCTCTTTATACAAAACGCTTCACCAATGATTCTCTTGCTTTGTGGTACCAGGCCTATGGTATCGATGGATTCCGCTTTGACCTGGCTCGTATTCTTGCGGATGGATCTAGCAATGCCGCTGATTGGGTAGACAATGATAGCCGTTTTAAAGCCGCTCACCTCCATGCTGAACCCTGGGACATGGGTGGCCAGTGGTGGGATTTCATGGATGCTGGCGGATGGAACCACAGCAACAATCGTTGGACAAAATGGCTTGGCCGCTATAGAGACAATATCCGCAAATTTTCTGCTTCAGGGCTAAAAGACCTTCGTATGTTCAAACAGCTTATCGAAGGATTCGGTGCCACAGACAGTGGTTCTGCTGCTTCTAGCAAGCCCTGGCGTTCTATCAATATGATAACATGCCATGACGGTTATACCATGAGAGACGTCGTTTATTTCAACGATGGAGACGGTTCTCATAATTGTTGGGATAGCTACGGTGATGAAAATCTCAGAAGAGAAAGACAAAAATTGATGATGGGTGTTTTGCTGACATCCCAGGGTGTTCCCATGATATTGCAAGGCGATGAAATGGGAAGGACTCAGGCTTCTGCTTTGAGTCAGGGAGATGCTCACAATACATACAACTACGAATCCAGTAAGGGTGACAATAAGATTAACTATGTAAACTGGCTGGATTGGAGACTCAAAGACGGGGACAATAGTGAAAGTCCCAAAGGCCCAAAATATGGAAAAGAACTTTTCTCCTGGACAAAAAGCCTGATTGCTTTGCGCAAACAATGGTCTCATTTCCGCCAGGAACACTTTGTTTCCTATGTGGATCAGGCATGGAATGGTGGATCTAACGCAGGTTCCAAAAATGATGGCAAATTTTCTTATATCTGGCAAAATTCTGATGCCTCCGCTCCCAGCCAGCTTGCTGTAATCTGGTGGGGCAATTCTGGCGAACCAGACATTATGGTTGTATACAATGAGCATTGGAATGATATGGCTGTCAATAATATAGGAAGCTGGTCTCAAGGTAACTGGAAAGTTCTCGCCCGTTCCTGGTATGGTGATAATGATGATTTTGGAAACCTTTCCAACTGGTCATCCAATCCTGATGCAGGAAATACTATCACAGTAAAAGGCCGTTCTATGGCTATCTTGATTAGCGACAACAACTAATCTCAAAGCTCATAGCGCAGCTAATGGCTGCGCTATGATTTTTTGGAGTTTTCCCATGGAATATAGACAAATTTGGGAAAGGCAAAGGAATTTTTTTCATACCCAGCAGACAAAATCTCTGGACTATCGGGTTGCACAGCTCAAAAATTTACAAAAGCTGGTTTTTGAAAATGAAAAAGCCATTTCGGATGCACTCTTTCAGGATCTAAGAAAACCAGAGACAGAGGCATATACTGGAGAGATAGGCTATCTTCTTCATGAAATCACTTATACGCTAAAACACATAAAAAAATGGAGCAAAGGCCAGGTGCTTGCTACTCCCCCTATCAATCATCCAGGGAAAACCTATATCTGGCCAGAGCCTTATGGAATTGCTCTTGTCATTGCCCCCTGGAACTATCCTTGTCAGCTCCTTTTGGCTCCTTTGATCGGCTCGATAGCAGCAGGGAATTGCACTATTCTCAAGCCTTCAGAAATTTCATCCCATACTTCTTCTTTGATTGCTTCTTTGATTCCCAGGTATTTTGCCCCTGAGTTCGTTTCTGTTGTAGAAGGCGGTGTCCCTGAAACAAAAGAACTTTTGACCCTTCCTTTTGATTTTATCTTTTATACTGGAAATTCTTCTGTGGCAAGGGTTATCATGGAAGCTGCAAGCAAAAACCTCACTCCTGTTGCCCTGGAACTAGGTGGAAAAAATCCGTGCATTGTAAGCGAAAAGAGCGATCTTCTGGTTAGTGCCAGGGAAATTGCCTGGGGAAAGTTTTTCAATGCGGGTCAGACATGCATTGCCCCTGATTATCTTCTTGTTCCTAAAAGATGCAAAGAAAAACTGCTGGAGCTGATCGTAAAAAGTATTCAGGAGTTCTATGGAGCGGATCCACAAAAGAGCAGTGACTATTGTAGAATGATCAATGATCGCCATTTTTTGCGTGTGTCTCAGCTCCTGGAAGAAGGCAAGATAATATCAGGAGGGAAAACAGACAGGGAAGATAGATATATTGAGCCAACTATTCTCGCAGACATTCTTTTGTCTCACAAGATCATGAAAGAAGAAATTTTTGGGCCTGTACTCCCTGTCATAGAATACGATAGCCTGGACAATGCGCTAAAAATCATGGAACACTTTCCTAAACCGTTAGTTGTATATTTGTTTTCCAAAGACAAAAAAGAGCAACAAAAAATTTTAAGAGAAACTTCTTCAGGAGGTGTATGTTTCAATGCTACTCTCTCCTATCTAGTGGGATCTTCGCTTCCTTTTGGCGGAGTAGGGGAGAGCGGTATGGGGAAATACCACGGCAAAGCCAGCTTTGATTTGTTCAGCCATCCTAAGAGTGTACTAAAAAGGGCATTTTTTTTCAGACCCCAAATTGCCTATCCTCCTTATAAGATACCGTTGAAGTATATGAAAAAGCTGCTTGCTTTTATTTTGGGTTAGTGGATTTCTATGAAAAATATACTAAAGCAAATCCAATATGGTTTTCTTTACCCTTTTCTTTCTATAAAAATTCTTTTTAGCAACAAAGTCCTCTGGAAATATATTATCTATACATGGTTGATTGCTTTCTTGTTTTTATTTCTTTTTTATGTAGCTTATCTTGTTGTTGGCTGTTTATATGTTGTCTCTTTAGCAAAATATCTTGATCCTCATATTCCTTCTGCCATGAAAGAAGCCCTGGTCCAATTTTTGGTCAACATTGGAAGAGAGGAAAGCCTGGTAAGAAGCAAAATATTAGAAGAAACGCTGCATTTCTTGTTTTTAGTCTCGGCTATCTTGAGTGCTCTTATAGTCCAGGCAATTGCCAATAAGCCCTGGAATAACAAAATTTCTAAACAAGTAGAAAGGTTTCTTACAGGAAGAGTGATTCAGAACAAGCCACTTCCTTTTTGGCAGGGCTTCAAAGATAGAATGAGGGAAAGATTTTTTTACTTTTTTGCCAGCTTACTGTTGATTCCAGCTTTTTTTGTTCCCTATTTGAGAGAGGCAGCTATTTTTCTATATCCTTCTTTTTTTGCTGGAAAAGCCTATTGCGAATATGTACTAGATCGTCGTCAGTTGAGCTATAAACTGAAAAAAAAGAAAGTAAAGAAAAATTTTTTTTTGATACTGACGCTTGGCAGTGTCTGTCTTCTGTTTTTGATGATACCTGTGCTAAACATCATTTTTATATCGCTCAATGTTATAGCGGGTACCATGGCTGTTGTTGAAAAAATAGATCCTCGCTCTTTGGATTCTAATAGAAAAAATATTTTAGAAAAAAGTAAAAGCACCAAAAATTTGAATCTACGTTAGAAATTTTGTTGCAAATTTTTTTTTTCCATTTATAATAATGGGACAATG
>CALKWO010000187.1 GCA_938003875.1 uncultured bacterium | reverse complement strand
AAAATTTGCTAAGAGCAGGCTTTGTTATCTATAGGCATTTTATAAATAAGACTGTAACCACAGAAAACGTTAGGATAGGAAACGTCGTTGGCTCTAACAGAATCTGTGGTATTTATAGTCCATAAAAAAAATAAGGCTGAATACCGCCTGCTGGAGCAGATGCTATTATCATAGCACTGCTCATCTGGCACAGGAAAAATTTGCTAAGAGCAGGCTTTGTTATCTATAGGCATTTTATAAATAAGACTGTGACCACAGAAAACGTTAGGATAGGAAACGTTGTTGCATCATCAATAATCAGCTTATCGGGTTTATTATGAATATCATATTTTTAGGAACACCCTCTTTCGCTGTTCCTTCATTAGAAAATCTTTTTGCAAAAGGTTATACTATTTCTGCTGTTGTGACTCAGCCAGATCGTCCCCAGGGAAGAAATAGAAAAGAGCTTACACCTTCTCCTGTAAAGATTTTTGCTCAAAGCAAAGGAATACAAGTATTTCAGCCAGAATCACCCAATAAAAAAGAATTCATTGAGGAACTAAGAAGCTTTCATCCTGACCTGATGATTTTAGCCGCATACGGAAGAATTCTTTGCAAAGACTTGCTCAATTTATGCAATGCAGGTATATGGAATATACACTTTTCTTTATTGCCCCGACACAGAGGTGCCTCCCCTGTGCTAGCGGCTATGCTTGCAGGCGACAGTGAAACAGGCATAAGCCTTATGAAACTTGCACCCAAAATGGATGCTGGCCCTGTTTGCAGTCAGGCTGTTCTTCCTATTGGCGCAAAAGATACAAGGGAAGATTTAGAAGAAAAGCTAGGCAGGATAGCTGGGCCTCTAGTTCTTGATGCGATTGAAAAATGGCAGAAAAAGGAACTTATTTTTACAGAGCAAGAAGAAGACAAGGCAACATATTGCTCTATCATAAAAAAAGAACAGGGCAAAATCTCCTGGGAAATGGATGCCTGCTATATAGAACGATTTATCAGAGCTATGATTCCATGGCCTTGCGCTTATAGTATCCTGAATTCAAAATCTTCTGAAAATACCATTCTTATCAAAGAATCGCAGATTGTAGATGAAGATTCCTGCCAAACGCCAGGCAGCATCGTTCGCGTCGAATCTGATGGGATTGTAGTGGCTACTGGAAAGGGCTGTTTAAAAATCCTCTCTTTGCAAAAAGCAGGAAAGCGCACTATGAAGACAGGCGAATTTTTACGAGGGAACTCGATTCATCCAGGAGATTTTTTTTTGCATTAGGAGCAATCAATGCCTTTATTTAATTTTTCTTCTTTTAAGGAAACGGAATTTATTTTGGGCATGCAACAAAAGTTGCATAACCTGGAACAAAAGATACTCCAGATAGAAAAATGGCTTTCTAGTTTCGATTCGAGTCTGAAAGAAAGCATGGAAAAATCTTATACTTCTATAGTGCCAAATCTGATGAATCTAGAAAAAAATTTAGAAAAATATTTTCATTCTTCTAAAGAAGAAACTCAAAAATTTAAAATACTTACAAAAGAACAAGAGCATGAACTAAAAAATTTTCACCAGACATTAGAAAATATAGAACTACAATTGAATTATATTTTAAAAGCTTTTGAAATATTAACCAACACCCAAATCGATGTGATCAAAGACCAGTTGAATATACTACAAAAGCAAAGCAAACAGATGGATGAAAAACTGGAAGCATGGCAATACAATACAAATAACCGTTTTAAAGATTTTACCAAAAAACAAGAAGAAATAGAGCAAAAATCAAAAACCTCTATGGATAGAATCTGGGCACCATGGCGCATGGAACTTATCCGACAGCCCGCGCCCCAGGGATGTTTTTTTTGCGAATATGCGAAATCCGATGAAGATGAAAAAAATCTGGTTTTGGAACGAGGGGAATATTGTTTTGTAGTTATGAATCGCTATCCATATAGCAATGGGCATCTTATGATTACTCCGTATAAACATACTGGAGACTTGAATTCTCTGGATATTCCTACAAGATCAGATATAATGGAATACACTACTCGATGGCAACAAATTTTATCTCAGGCCGTTAAGGCCCAGGGCTTTAATATAGGAATTAATGTTGGAAAAGTTGCAGGAGCAGGAGTAGATGACCATATTCATATACATATAGTTCCTCGATGGCTTGGAGACACAAATTTTATGACTGCATTGGGTGATACAAAAGTTATAAATCAGTCACTTATAGAACTTTATCATATATTACGAAAAACTATGAGTTAGTTTGGGAAAGGCTTATAGGGTATTTTTGTGCAGCTATACTTGATTGTAGAAAAAGGAATTCGATATGGTGAGATATTTACCATAAACAATTTCCCTTCTATTTTTGGAAGAGGGGATCAATGCCATTTTCAGTTCAAGGATATCGGAGTAAGCCGTAACCATTTTGCAATCGACTACGTTGAAGAAAATTTTGTCATACAGGATCTTGGTTCTACCAATGGAACAAGGCTAAATGATAAAAGGATTCTTGAACCAACTATTCTTTGCCATGATGATGTCATTATCGTAGGAAAAGTATTGCTGTTAAGAGTATCAATGAACTCTGCCGGTATTATACACGAAAGAACGGATGATTTGTCTTTAGGTGTTTATGAAGAAGAAATGCAAAAACAAGACGATCTGGCCGATTTTTCTATGGGAGTTACTCCTATAGCAGGGCCTTTATCGAATTTACAAGTAAAACTGTATGAAAGAGCGATTACAAGATCCAAACAATCCATTTCTGATGAAACTTTATCAGAGGGGAAATCTACTGAAAATCCAGCAAAGAAAGAAATTGCTCTCCCCAATATAAGTTTGCAAGAGAAAGAAAAAAAAATCGTACAGACTCCTCAGCTTCCCTTGCTAAAATTTATTAAAGAAAAAAAAATTTTAAAAGCAAAATCAGAAGTGACACCATTTCCTACATATGGTAATCCCAAAACTAAAATGACAGAAGAAGTAGAGAGTATTTTGTCAGAAGACTTTGAAAAAATTCGGATTGATGTAAGCCAGACTTCTATTTTAACACCACAAGCAGAGCTATATCATAGTTATCGTGCTTTAAAGACAATCTACGAAGTAGTACAAAATTGCAATGAAGAAACCAACACAGAGAAGCTATTGCGATCTCTTCTTACTTCTATTTGTAAAACCATCAATGCAGATCATGGTGCAGTTGTATTGCGACAGGATAGTAATGACTATGAGTTAAAAGCTTTTGTAGGAGAAGGAAGACAAAAAACGAGGCTTCCTGTGTCCAGAACCGTTCTGGCAGATGTAATAGAAAAAGGGCTTTCTATCATTTCCAAAAGCCCAAGCGAAGACGAAAAATATCGTTACTCAGAAAGCCTACGATTGCAAAGAGTCAAGGCAATTATATGCAGCCCTCTGATTTCCAGAAACAAGGTTTTCGGTGCTATCTATCTCGATAGAATCAAAGCATCTCAGGAACCCTTTAAGCATCACGACCTGGAACTACTTTCTACCATTGGCATCCATGTTGGTGCTACATTGGAAAAATCTTTGCTCCTGGAAGAGGTTACAAGGGTCAATTCTTATCTAAAAGCAGTCATAGAAAGCGTACCAGTTGGTATCCATACTTTAAATATGGATGGCATATTCAATTCCTGGTGTAGCCATTCTCGTGCAATTTTTGGCTTTTCCGAAGAAGAGGTTATTGGCAGGATGCCTGTATGGCAGCTTTTTTATGATAAAGAAACAGGCCAGAAAATTTTTGATTCTGTTGAAAAGACAGAACTCTTTCTGGACGAAACACAAATGCAAAAAAAAGATGGCAGCGTTTTTCCATGCCGTTTTGCACTTTCTCCTATTTGGGATCAGACAGGAAAATTGTTAGGTTATACAGGATACCATCAGGATATTACAAAAGAAAATCAGCAAAGGGAACAACTGTTTTCCCAGGAAAAGCTGGCCGCATTGGGAATGCTTGCAGCAGGCGTAGCTCATGATTTCAATAATATTTTTTCTTTAATTCTTGGCTATACAAACATGGCGATGGGAGAAGCCCCAGAAGCGATAAAAAATCATCTTTCCAAGATTGTCACTTACGTGGGAAGAGCAGGAGAAATTTCTGGAAATCTACTGCGTTATTCTCGACATGAAACTGTAAAACACACCCAAGAAAGTCCTTTAGATTTATTGCAGGAAGTCCTATCTCTTGTGCAAAAAGAACTTTATGCAAGCGATATAAAAGTCATTACAGATTTTAAACCTCTTATCAGACAAAAGCTGATACCTGGACAGATACAAGAAGTATTTTTAAACATTATTCTCAATGCAAGAGATGCTATGAGCCATGGTGGTAATCTCACCATAAAAACTCTTTTTGAAGAAGGATGCAATAAAATCTTTTTTGAAGACACAGGAGAAGGCATAGCTCCTGAAAATATCAAAAGAATTTTTGAACCTTTCTTTTCTACCAAAAAGAATAAAACAGAAAAAGCAGGTACTGGCCTTGGGCTGGCGATTTCTTATCAGATTGTCCAGAAGCATAGAGGAGAAATTCTAGTGGAGAGTACGCTCCATAAAGGAACAAGCTTTGAGATACATTTACCTGTTGGCAACTAATTGGAGTACTTATGTTTTGGAAAAAATCTCTTGATAAATTAAAAAATGCTCTTGAAAAAACAAGAAAAATTCTTACAACAGACGTTAGAGATCTTTTTAAAATCGGAAGAAAGATTGATGATGCTTTTTTAGAAAAACTAGAAGAAACCTTGATTATGGCGGACGTTGGGGTCAATACTACACAACGTTTTCTGGAAAAGGTAAAAATTGCCTATAAAAATAAAGAAATCACTGACCAGGAAGAAATAAAAGAATTTTTAAAAAAGACCTTAAAAGAAATTTTAGTGCAGAAAGAAAACCATTTGAATGTTTCGGCCAGCATTCCTACAGTAATTTTAGTAGTGGGGGTAAATGGCTGTGGGAAAACGACTTCTATTGCCAAATTAGCATATTATCTATCAGAGCAAAATAAGAAAGTCTTTTTAGCCGCATCCGATACTTTCCGTGCTGCAGCTATAGAGCAATTAGAAAAATGGGCACAAAGAGTCAATGTGACCTTGATTCGTCAGGCTTCAGGCTCTGATCCTGCAGCAGTTGCTTTTGATGCTCTGGAAGCTGCTATTGCACGTAAAGCAGACTTTCTCATAGTAGATACAGCAGGAAGACTCCACAACCAAAAAAACTTGATGCAAGAACTTTCTAAAATTCATAGAGTAATAAAGAAAAAATTACCCGAAGCTCCACATGAAGTTTTGCTGGTTTTGGATGCTACGACAGGCCAGAATGCTCTTACTCAGGCCAAAATGTTCAAAGAAGCCGTAGAAGTAACAGGGATTTTTCTATCTAAGCTCGATGGAAGTGCTAAAGGTGGCGTGGTTCTCGCCATTCAAAACCAGATAGAAATTCCTGTAAAATTCGTAGGATTGGGAGAGCATTATGAAGATATAGAGCCTTTCCAAGTGGAAAGGTTCATTGACGCTCTTATGTCATAGTTTTTCATAAGGATAAAAAAATGAAAATTTTAATTTGCGATGCTTTTGATGCCAGTTTGCCCGAAAGATTGAAAGCCTATGGCGAAGTAAGTGAAGACAAAAAAATACTCCCAGAGGCTCATATTGCCTTGGTTAGAAGTAAGACCCAGTGTGATAAAGCATGGTTTGATCAGGCAAAAAATTTAAAAATGGTCATTCGCGGCGGTGTAGGAATGGACAATATCGATGTAGAATGTGCCAAACAAAAAGGTGTCATTGCTCTCAATACACCTGAAGCATCCAGCGTTGCCGTAGCAGAACTGGCTATGGCCCTGATGATTGCCCTTCCCAATAAAATCATCCCTGGCCACCAGGGGATGAGCCAGAACAAGTGGCTGAAAAAAGAATGCGAAAGAACAGAGCTTTACAAGAAAACCCTTGGTCTTATTGGAATAGGAAGAATCGGACGAGAAGTTTCTATAAGAGCAAAGGCATTCGGAATGAAGGTCATTGCTTATGATCCTTGTGTCAAAGAAAGCGATGCAGCCGATCTGAAGCCTTCTCTGGAAGATATATGGAAAGAATCCGACTATATTAGTCTTCATATTCCTTTGACAAACGAAACAAAAGAAATTATTAATAAAAATACTATTGCTAAAATGAAAGATGGAGTTATTATTATTAATACTGCAAGAGGAAAATGTGTGGTAGAGCAAGATGTTGCAGATGCTCTGAGAAGCGGTAAAATAGGGGGGTATGGAAACGATGTCTGGTACAATGATCCTCCTGGAACTTCGCCCTTGATCGGAGCACCCAATACCATTCTTACTCCCCATATTGGTGCTTCCAGCAATGAAAATCTTTCCAGAATCAGCGATATTATTGTAGAAAAAATAAAAGAATTTACAGCAAAAAAAGATTAGGAAAATTTGTAAAATTTTGGTAAAAAAGTAGTTTCCTTCCTCTTGGTATTTTTAGTCCTGGACGAAGAAAGGCGTCCCTCAAAGCTTGCTTGGATGTAGGTTTTGTAAAGTTAATAAAATGGCTAAAGGAAAAAAAGTCGAAGAGTTGATTCAAAAAAATGAAAGCAATAGCCTGGAACCTGCAAAATCAATAGACAGCATTAAGAAAGCTCCAGGTCAGGTAGGTCTTAGTGCTCCCCATACTTTAGATGCTATCCGTCGTCCTAAACCAGAAGAAAGAGTTGATAAGGGAGAGAGAGTGTTTGCAGGGGTTGCCAAACCAAAGATTGCAGATCAGACCTATGAAGTCTATAAACCCCTTCGTAAAGTAGAGCCTCCTAAAAAGGCAAAAAAAGAAGAATAGTATTGTTTAGTTTAGAATCGTAAAGAAAGCGCTTGTATTATCCTCAATACAGGCGCTGCCTTTTTCTACTGTATTTTTAAAAAGAATTTAAAAATTGTTTATTTTTAATATTAAAATTTTGTATAGAAAGATTGTTTTTATTTTCGAAAGGTCATATAATGCCTCTAAAATGTAAACTTTGCAGAAAGACAGTTAGTAGTGTTTCTTTAGTAGATTGTGCTGAATGTGGAGAGAAAGTATGTCGTGATTGTAGCTATACCTGCGTCATGTGCGATACGCTTTTATGCGAATCCTGTACGTATTTTTGTGAATCTTGCGGTGAACCTCTGTGTCCTGAATGTGCTATTGTTACAGGGGATGAAGACCGTCCTCATGTTCTCTGCGAAGAATGCAATGAAGAAATGGAAGAAGATTCTTTAGAAGAAACAGAAATGAACAGCCACTATCGTCCTTTTCAAAGAAATTTTCAAAGATGGTAATTACAAAAGCTTTGTTTTAAGGTGGGAAATACAAAAGCCTTTCTTAAGTTATACTTATGAAAGACTACCTTTTAAGCATGCTATTTTTAGTAATGTAGATTGAGTTATCATGAGATGTCTGTTTTACACATGCCTTTTCTGCTTAACTACACTTTTCTATCCAGGTTGTTATGCTTTTTCTTCTCATCCTTCTTTAGACATATATGAAGAACAGCGTTTTGTAATATCTTTATTGGAAAAAATAAACGCATGGAGGGAGACAAAAGGAAAAAAAGCCTTCCTTTTGCATCTTCCTTTACAAAATTTAGCGACTCGTTATAGCCAGGATATGGCTCAAAGAGGCTATTTCTCTCATATAGATCCAGAAGGAAGAAAACCCAGAGATCGAATTCTTGCATCAGGAATTTTAGCAAAAAACGTAGGAGAAAATCTTGCACAAATCAAAGCAGGCCAATGGTCTGTTGATGATTTATTGCAAGCCTGGCTCCATAGCAAAAGCCATCGGGAAAATTTAGAAGAAAGTACATTTGAAAAAACTGGTATTGGGATGCAAAAAGATTCTTTGGGAAATTACTATATTACTCAAATATTTATATCTGATAAATGATCCCATAACGCTGTCAAATTAAACAGGAGTAACTATTTGCGTATGTGAGCATCATACGTGTTAAGTTTTAACATTTTGTCTTACAACAGATTGTAGCCGCAGGGTTGCGCCAAAAAAGTCATGTCTGCTCAAAAGCCGAACACCAGCGCAATCCCTGCGTCTTTGGGAAATACCCTTTAACTGGCTTAAAAAGATTCGATTCCGTTAGTCTCTATTGGCAAAAGACGCAGAGATTGCGCTGAAGGTCGTCTTTTCCGAATAGATCGCCATTTTCGGCGCAACCCTGCGGCTACAAATCATTTTTTACAATTAAATCTTGTTTCTTAAGTTGACAGTGTTATGGGCTAGTATATATAGGCCAAAGATTAAAGTGCTTTATTTTGGTTTGTTTTATAACGGAATATAGGCTGTCTTTAATTTTTTTTTGTTTTTCAGGAAACCAATATGACTAATCGTTCCACAGAAATGCAATCCAGACTCTGCCTTTCTCCTCAAAGCAAAATCGGCATTTTGAATAGAGGAGAAGCTGCTGTTCGATGTATTCGTGCCATCAAGGAATACAATGCCTCGTTTCAGACTCAACTCTCCAGCGTCGTCTTTTTCCTGGATGTGGAAAGAGAAAATCTTTTTGTCAAGGAAGCAGACAAAGCATACAGTTTTTCTTCTTTGTCTTATTTCAATGGATGCAAAACAAGCCCCTATCTGGATCAGGAAGCTATGATTCTTGCCTTGAAAAATGCTCATTGTGATGCTGTATGGCCAGGATGGGGATTTCTCTCAGAAAATGCTTCCTTTGTTCAAAGACTGGAAGAAGAAAATATCGTTTTTTTAGGCCCCTCGTCTTATTCTATGGGTTTATTGGGCAGTAAAATAGGTGCTAAGGCTGTCGCTAAAAAAGCCCTTGTCCCCCTTTTACCCTGGAGTGAAGGCCCCATCAAGAGCTATGAAGAAGCGTTACTTATGGGAGAAAAGATTGGCTATCCCGTGATCGTCAAAGCATCGAATGCAGGAGGTGGGCGAGGCATTCGCCTTGTCCGTAAGCCCGAAGAATTGGAAAGCCAATACCTGTCTGCAAGAGATGAAACCATGCGCATTACAGGAGATGAAATTCTCTTTATGGAGAGGCTTGTAGAAAAAGCCCGCCATCTGGAAGTACAAGCTCTGGCAGACCGCTATGGCAATGTATATACTTTTGGAGCCAGAGATTGCTCTGTCCAAAGGCGTAACCAAAAGATAATAGAGGAAACACCTCCGCCTTCCATCAATACAGATATCATAAAAGAGATGGAAGAAGCCGCTCGTAGACTCATGATAGAAGCCAAATACGAAAGTGCAGGGACTGTGGAATTCATCTATGATCTCATCAGAAATGAGTTCTATTTCATGGAAGTCAACACAAGGCTCCAGGTAGAACATCCTATCACAGAACAGATCTATGGGATTGATCTTGTAAAGATGCAAATCCATGTTGCTATGGGAGAAAAGGTAGACAACAAAGGATATTTTCCCAGAGGTTCAGCAATAGAGGTGCGATTGAATGCTGAGGATCCAGACAAAGACTTTGTTCCTGCGCCTGGACGTGTTTCTCTATATAGAATCCCTTCTGGCCCTGGCATTCGTGTAGATTCTGGTGTAGAAGAGGGAAGTATCATTCCCAAAGAATTTGACTCTATGGTGGCTAAAATCATCGCTCACGGGGAAAACAGACTGGAAACGCTTGCTCGCCTCAAAAGATCGCTGGAAGAAATCAAGGTCAAGGTAGAAAGTGGTACTACGAATCGCTCTTTTCTTCTGGAACTGATTCGTTCTCAGGAAATACAGCAAGGGGCTGTTCATACAAGGTTTGTAGAAGAAATGCTCGCTGCCAGACCGCACAGCAGCAGTAAAAAAGACTGGGACATAGCTCTCGTTGCCTGCGCTATAGAGCTTTACAGAAAAGAATATGCCAGCGAGCTGATCAATTTCAAGCAGCAGATGAGCAATACAGAAATTCCCAGAGAAATTCTTCCTTCTTCTGGCAGGGAAGTCAACCTGAGCCTTCATGGATACAACTATGTCTTCTGGGTAAAATCTTTGCTGGACAATCTCTTTTGTTTAGGGCTAGAAGGCAGATTCATTACCGTTGAATACATACGTAAGGGCGAAGAAGTAGCTTTAGTTCATGGAGATAGGATATATCGTATTCAAACTGTAGAAAGAGGAAATTTGCTGCAATGCGAAGTCAATGGTGTGCCATACCCTATTGAGTTGAACTCTGGCGGTATTGTTGCATCTCCATCTCCTGCAATGGTTATTTCTATAGCAGCCAGCCCTGGCCAGTCCGTAAAGCAAGGTGCTTTGCTTTTAACACTAGAAGCCATGAAAATGGAAATTCTGGTCAGTGCGCCTCAGGATGGCTTTGTAAAAAATATTTTAGTGAGGCAGGGAGAACAGGTAGCCGCAGGGCAGCCTATGGTACAAATCCAAAGCAAGGAACAGACCAAAAAAACGACGAAACACAGTCAGATTTCTTTTGATCGTCTTATGGAAAAGGATATTTCTGGGGAATGGAAGCGCATTGCATCAGAACTCAAGGCACTCTTTTTAGGATATGACTCCAGAACATCTTTTGATCTTCTGCAACGTCTGCTTATTCTGGCAAAAGAAAATAAGGAATTCTACTCTTCTCTAGGGCCGATTCTGGTGGAGGTTCTGAAAATCTATGTGGATCTGGAAAAACTTTTCAGCCCTGAAAAGCTGATAGCCGAAGGATTTGCACAACCCCTGGATTATCAGGAAATGCTCGCCCATTTTTTCAAACGTAAAATAGAAAGAAAAAAAGGCCTGCCAGAAAAATTCCTCCAGGATTTGGAAAAAGCAGTTTCCTGGTATCCTTTGGAGGGACTGGAAGAAGAAGATATATATTCCAGAGCACTTTTCCGCATCTATAAATCGCATAATATTCTATCCCAAAAGCAAGACATCGTTCGATCGATTCTCTTCGCTATGGAAGAAACCTTTCCTAATGCAGGTCACACTTATCCTGATCTTGCAGATATTCTGGATAAAATAGTAGAGATTTCACAGATACAAGATCCTTCTCTGGCGGATACGGCTATCCATGCCCGCTATTATCTCCTGGATCGTTTGATTCTAAAAAAATTCCAGGAAGATGGGCATGAAAAAATACACCATCTCTTTGACCTTCTCATGGACAATATGGAAGAAAGCAAGGAAAGGCTGGAGCTTGTTAATAAAATTATAGATATGGGGCATTCGATTCTCTATGAACTCTTCCCCTTGAGCAAATCAGAAGATGAAGCAAAACATCGTCTTGCCTTAGAGTTAGCAGGACGGCTATTCAATAGAGACAGAGACTTTCTCAAGGCCAAATTCATAGATCTGCCTTCTCTGAAACTCTATTCTATAGAAAGCATCCAGGAAGATTCGCCCTGCAAAACGCTGGTGAGCATTCTACAAGAAGATGGATTCTACAATGCTTTGGATACCCTGAAAACTCATTTAAAAGAGCCAGAATATCAGACTCAAGCACCAGAAATCATCTTGCTTGTTCCTTTCGGAGGGGAAAGCATACAGCAAAAGCACGAAGAGTATTTTTCCTCACTACAAAAAGAGCAACTCCCTTGCTGCTGGATAACTCTTGGGTGCTTTTCTCCAGGCAGGTGTCATCTGTATAAAACACTGGAAAAGGATGGAAAGGAAGACACTCTGAAACAATTTTTTCATCCTCTTGCTTTCAGGGAACTCAGGGTACATCGCTTTGGCAATTTTCATCTGAAGCTAACCTACCAAAGCGAATCCGTCTATCTGCTACTGGCAACTTCCAAGCAAAATCCAAAGGATGAAAGATGGATCGCTCTTGTTGAAGTGCCCGCTCTCTATGTGAAGTTTTCCCAGGATAGAACCATCAATAGAATTGTTGGACTGGAGCATGCTTTCATGGAAGCCATTTACGCTATGCGTGCCCAACAAGCCAAAAGAGAGAGAAGACTTTTTTGGAACAGAATCATTCTCCATATACGCTTTCATTTGCAAACAGGCCTCAAGCAAATCGAAAAGTATGCCTGTCGTCTTGCGCCCAGAACAGCAGGTCTGGGGCTGGAAAAGCTTGTTGTATACGCACCTAGAAGGAAAAAAATAGAGAACAGAGGAGGAGAAGTCGAATTGCTTTTCGAGAATATATGTTCTTCTCACTTCACCATGAGATGGCGTTATCCTTCGGACATTCTTCTAAAACCTCTGGATAATTATGTAGATAAAGTAGTGAGGGCAAGGCAGAGAGGCACTGTGTACCCCTATGAAATCATCAAGCTCATCACAAACAAAGGCTACTCAGGAAATGAAATCCTTCCTAAAGGGGATTTTGAGGAATTCGATATTGTGCAAGATCCTGTAACTTCTGAAGACAAAGCAGTCTCTGTCAGCAAAAGAGGCTATGGCGAAAATACCAGCAATGTGATTTTTGGAATCATCACAAACTATTCCAAAGAACACCACTATGAATTCAAAAGAATCCTGCTCCTCTCCGATCCTACTGTAGATATGGGATCTCTGGCTCAGGAAGAATGCAGAAGGATCATTGCAGCAATCTCTCTTGCAGAAGAAAAGGGACTTCCTGTAGAGTGGGTTCCCATATCTGCTGGTGCTAAAATCGAAATGAATAGTGGAACAGAGAACCTGGATTGGACAGCACGCGTTCTCAAAAAAATCATCCAATTTACCCAAAAGGGCGGAGAGATCAATGTCCTTGTGACTGGCATCAACGTAGGAGCGCAGTCTTACTGGAATGCCGAATCCACCATGCTCATGCATACAAAAGGACTACTGATTATGACAGGCGATGCCTCCATGCTTCTTACTGGCAAGAAAGCCCTGGATTTTTCTGGAGGTGTCTCTGCGGAAGACAACGTAGGTATTGGAGGCCTGGAAAGAATCATGGGGCCAAATGGGCAGGCTCAGGTAGGAGAAAAGGACCTTACAGATGCCTATCTCAGCCTTTTCCGACACTACAATTTTACATACAAACCTGCTGGAACTCTATTTCCTGAAAGACACGTTACAACAGACCCTATGGATCGAGATATATGCCTTATGCCTTACAAAGATATGCTAGAGCAAGGCTTCAAGAAAATAGGCGATATTTTCAGCAAAGAACACAACCCAGAACGCAAGAAACCCTTTGATATGCGCCAGGTAATGGCTGCTCTCATTGACCAGGATATGGGCTACTTCGAGAGATGGGCCAATATGAAAGACGCAGAAACAGCCATTGTATGGGAAACCAGACTCGGAGGCTATTCTGTAGGAATGATTGGCATCGAAAGCAGACCCCTCACAAGAGTTGGCTCTGTTCCCAACGATGGCCCAAGGTTCTGGAATGGAGGAACGTTGTTCCCCATGTCTTCCAAAAAAGTAGCCAGGGCAATCAATTCTTTCAGCCATCGTCTTCCTCTTGTCGTGATGGCAAATCTTTCGGGATTTGATGGCTCTCCTGAATCGTTGCGCAAATGCCAGTTGGAATTCGGAGCAGAAATAGGAAGAGCCGTGGTCAATTTCCATGGGCCTATTATCTTCGTGGTTCTGGCAAGGTATCATGGTGGAGCCTACGTCGTATTTTCCCGCGCACTCAACTCTTCCCTTAAGGCCATAGCCCTGGAAAACACCTATGCCTCTGTCATTGGTGGAGCACCCGCAGCAGCCGTTGTTTTCCCAAAACTCGTGTTGCGGGACACAACATCAGACCCCAGAATCATAGAGGCACAGCAGAAGCTAAAAGAATCCGCCATAAGCAAAAAAGAATTCGATAGCCTATTTCAAAGAGTCTATTCCGAAAAACAGACTGCTCTAGGCCAAAAGTTCGACAAGATTCACTCTGTGGAACGCGCCAAAAATGTAGGCTCCATTGACGATATTATAGCCCCTCAGAACCTCCGCCCCTACCTGATCCAGTCTATAGAGGAAGGCGTAAATATCGCAGAGAAATAAACTTTCTCAAAATATTGCCACAACAACGAAAAGAAGAGAAAAACTTTATAATAATTTTCCTCTTCTTTTCACTCTCATCGTCTCTGCGGAAATAACTGACTTATCCAAATTATTTTATAAAAATTTTAATCTAATTTTTTTTATGGATATGAATAACAAAAAATTTACCTTTATAGATTTGTTTGCGGGTATTGGAGGTATTAGAATTGCTTTTGAACGTGCTGGATGTAAATGCCGTCTTTCTTGTGAAATAGATGAATATTGCCAAAAGATGTATGAAGCAAATTTCCAAGATAGGCCTTATAAAGATATAACTACCTTGGAAATCAAAGACATACCAGATCACGATATATTGACTGCGGGCTTTCCTTGCCAATCTTTTAGTATTATAGGCAATAAACTAGGCTTTGCAGATACAAGAGGAACTTTATTTTTTGAAATCGAAAGAATCTTAAAGGCAAAAAAGCCAGAGGCATTTCTATTAGAGAATGTCAAGCAATTGGTTACTCATGATAAAGGAAGGACTTTTAAGGTAATTCTCGAAAAACTGAAAAATTTATCTTACTATACTCATTATAAAATTTTAAATGGTATTGACTTTGGTTTACCACAAAAAAGAGAACGGATCATTATTGTTGGTTTTAAACAAAATTATCCATTTCAGTTTCCTCAAAAAGGAAAAGAAGCAAAAACTTTGTCTGATATTTTAGAATCTGATTCAGAGATAGATAAAAAGCATTTTTTGAGCGATTATTTTCGAGAAAAATTGCAAAAAAAAATAAAAATACAAAACAAATCTCCGCATATTCGCCCCTCTATCTGGCATGAAAATAAAGGAGGAAATATAGGAATTCATCCTTTTTCCTGCGCTTTGCGTGCCAACGGTTCTTATAATTATTTGACAGTAAATGGAGAAAGACGGCTAACTCCTAGAGAAATGTTACGATTACAAGGTTTTCCAGACTCACTTAAAATGGTTGTTCCAGACTCTCAAATTAGAAAACAAGCAGGAAATAGCGTGGTAATTCCACTAATAGAAATGGTCGCTCATACCATGGTGGAATCCATGAAAAAAGAACCTGTGTACCAATTAGTACAAACTAGTTTTTTTTAAAATCAAAAAATTATGAAAAATCAAAATTTGGCTAAACAGGCATTAGATACTATCATTCGAAAATCTCGTGTTCATTTGTATAAACCTATTCAAATCGCCGAAATTTTATACCATCATAGAACAGAAGATGGATGGAATTTGGAACATTTAGAATCTTATAGAAATGTTTCCAAACGATGGAGAGATGAAGTTTCTTTACTCTTAGTTGGACGGAAAAGTACATCAAGTCAAAAATATCAGGACAATATATTTGATACAAATGCAGTACCTCCCCATCTATTATCCATGCTTGGAGAAATCAACAAAAAAGAAAATGGTATTGTAGAGTTTTACATCTATAAAGCATTGCAGGAAAGACTTTCCTCTGTGCGAGATGTTGAGCAATACATAACAACATCAACGGCAGATACTTTCCAAATAAAAAAATTAGTATCCTTTTTTCAGAACATTCCAGGATTAAAAAGAAGTATAGACAAAATGTATGAAATTCTTGTCTATGCACTTTTTACAGCCATTGTCCACTCTTTAAAAGCGCAAATTACTTTAGAAATCAAAAATAAAGATCAAAAAATATTAAACGATTTTGAAGAATTCATCAAAATGGTATTGGGCATTGATAAAGACAAGACAAAGATTGTATTGCCTGCTACTTTATACAGAGTAGGAGTAACTAATGCTGCCGATAAAGGCCTAGATATCTGGGCAAACTTTGGGCCTGCCATCCAGGTTAAACATTTGACGCTTACCCACGAGCTTGTAGAAGATATATCGGAAGAAATTACAGCAGACAAGATTGTAATCGTTTGCCTTGATGCAGAAAAAAACTCTATCAACAGCTTACTAATGCAAGTTGGCTGGAGTGAAAAAATTCAAGGGATTATAACCCTACACGATTTAGACACCTGGTACAGACTCTGTCTGAATACCAAATATCGCAATGATCTGGGGCTTAATTTACTAAAGGATATAGAACGAGAATTTCGATTAGAATTTCCATCCAATCAAGAATTATCCCCTTTTATGGAAAAGCGTGGATATTACAAACTCGCTCTTCCCTCGGAGTGGGAGATAGGAAATAAAGACTGATAACTCGTTCGTAGTAATATAATTTATAAATATTTAAATACTCTAAAGTATTTTTATTTTAAGGAAGAAAAAAAGAATGCGATTTCGTGAGCCAATAGCTATTGTTGGTATTTCTGGTATATTTCCAGGAGCTTTAGAACTCAAGACATTTTGGAACAATATTGCAAACAGCGTTTGCAGCGTTCAGGAGATTCCTGATTCCAGGTGGGCTTTGCCTGTTAAGGATATATATTCTCAAGGTGGCGTAAAGCCTGATAAAGCCTATTCTTATAAAGGTTGCCTCATAGAAGATTTTTCCCTTTCTCTGGAAGATTGGGGAGTCAGTTCCTCGTATCTGGAAAGGCTCGATCCTTTGTACAGGCTGACTCTTGCTGTGGGGATCAAGGCTTTTAGCGATGCTATCGGCGAAATGCCATCTAAGGAAAGAATAGGCGTTATTCTTGGTAATATTGCCCTGCCAACGGAAAAATCTTCTGCCATCTCTTGGGAAATTTTAGGTCGTACATATAAAGAGAAGGCGGGTGTGGAATGGAATGCAGAGAGTACGGACTTGAGCAACCGTCATGTTACAGGCTTACCTGCTGGACTTCTATCAAAGGTTTTGGGATTGAATGGCGGAAGCTATACGCTGGATGCTGCCTGTGCTTCTTCCCTGTATGCCATACAGCTTGCTGCCCAGGAGCTTTTACAAGGACGAATGGATGCTGTTCTTAGCGGTGGCGTTTCCAGACCTGACTGCCTTTATACACAAATGGGCTTTTCCCAACTGCATGCCCTTGCTCCAGAGGGAATTTGCGCTCCCTTTGATCATAAGCATAGCGGGCTTGTCATTGGAGAAGGCGCAGGCATGTTTGTTCTCAAGCGTCTTAGCGATGCCATAGAACAAAAAGACCGAATCTATGCAATCATCAAGGCTATTGGTATTTCCAACGACCGAGGGGGAGAATTGCTTGCACCTGCTGTCGAAGGCCAGCTTAGAGCTATGCAAGAGGCGTACCAGGATGCGCAGTGGAGTCCTTCTCAGGTGGATATGATCGAATGCCATGCCACAGGAACGCCCGTTGGAGATGCAGTAGAGCTGGAAAGTCTGAAAAGGCTTTGGGAAGGAGAAAAAGCAGCGAAAGAAGGCCAATGCGTCATAGGCTCCATAAAATCCAATATAGGCCATGCCCTGACCGCCGCAGGCTCAGCAGGCCTGCTCAAAGTAATTTTGTCTCTCCAAAACGAGACAATCCCGCCTACAGCCCATTTTGAAAAAGAACCATCCGATGCCAGGCTTACAGGAAGTCCATTTTGTGTTCTGAAAGAGAGTCGCCCCTGGCACAAAAGAGGCAAAGACATTCCCAGACGTGCAGCAGTAAGTGCTTTTGGTTTTGGCGGAATCAATGCTCATGTCCTTATAGAAGAATGGGACGCATCTCTTTATAAACCCATAGAAACTTCGGCTCAGCCCAAAGAGCCATGCCCTATAGCCGTTGTAGGCATGGATTGCCATTTCGGTTCTTTTGCAGGGATAGAAGCTCTTGCCAAAAGAATCTTCACAAAAGATATGACCCAACCTGATAAGAAAAAAAACTGGTTTGGCGTGGAAAGCTCTGCCTGGTTTGGTAGAGAGTATCCTGGCTCTGTTTTTCGGGGTTTTGGAATAGACGAATTTTCTATCCCTTTAGGGGAGTTCCGCATTCCGCCTAAAGAAATCCAGGAAATGCTGCCCCAACAGCTTCTCATGCTCCATGTTGCCAAAGGTGCTATGAAAGATGCCCGTGCCCTTTCTCTGGATCATCTACGCTCAGGTGCGTTCATTGGAATTGCCCATGATCTGAACACAGGAAACTTCCATGTAAGATGGGTCGTGCAAAAATGGGTGCAAGAGTGGGAAAGGGAGCTTGGCATTTCTCTGTCTCAGGAAGAAAGAGACAAATGGATCCAAAGAATACGAGACAGCTTTTTCCCGCCCCTGAATGCCAACCGAACTATGGGAGCTTTAGGAAGTATCGTTGCCAGCCGAATTGCAAGGGAATTCCAATTGGGCGGAGCTGCATTTACCGTATCGAACGAAGAGGCTTCATCCCTGGCAGCCCTGAACGTCGCCATTCGTAAACTCCAGGAGAGAGAGATTGATCTGGCACTGGCGGGTGGTGTTGACTTTGCAGGAGATATACGTGCTTTAGCAGGAAAAGTGCCTGACATACCCTTTGGAGAAGGCGCAGGTGCTGTTGTCCTGAAAAGGCTGGAAGATGCCCAAAGAGACAAAGATCGCATCTACTGCACTATCCAGGGATCAGGGGCTGGCTGCTCTGGGCCAAAAGAAAGGCTGGAAACCGATGCAAAGGCCTATAATCTTGCATTGCAGAGAGCCTACCAGGAAGCCAGGCTTTCTTCAGAAAAGACAGCCTACCTGGATGCCAATGCCTGTGGATATTGGCCTGTGGATAAAAACGAAGTTCAGGCTTTGAGCGAATTCTTTCCTTCAGAGCAGACATGCGCTTTAGGCAGCACAAAGCTGGACATAGGAAATGCAGGGGCAGCGAGTGGCATAGCCTCTTTCATCAAGACTGCCCTTTGCCTGTACTATAGAACTATGCCAGCGAGCCATCATGGCAAAGCCTTGTCCATGCCTGAATCCTTTTTCCCTCTCTCTTCCGAGGCAAGACTCTGGCTGAGAAACCGTATAGAAGGAGAAAGAAAGGCAGCCCTGATCTGCGCTGGCAGCGATGGAAATGCCAATTGTATGATTCTCGAAGGCCACCAGGATTCTTCTGCAACACCTTCTCTCCCAATGAGTATGGGAGTCTTTGTTGCAAGAGGTAGTGAAATTCTCGAAAGTTTGTCTTATTTTCAAACCTGGCTGGAAGAAAACAAGGAAAAAAGCATAGAAAAATTAGCCAGGCAATGGTATCATAAAAATAACGACAAAAGAGAAAAGGCAATAGCTTTTGTGAGTGCGGATAGAAGCCAGCTCTTAGAGCAAATCCAGAGAGCCAGAAAAGCTCTCTCTTCTTCGCAATTCCAGGGCTTAAGATCGCATGGCATCTACTTTGCTCCCTCTCCCTTGGGTAGCAGAGGGAAAATAGCCTTTGTCTTCCCAGGGGTGGGCAACCAATATCCTGGTATGGGAAGAGAGATAGCCCTTGTATTTCCTGAAGTGCTGGAAAGGCTGGATCAGGAAAACGAGAAGCTAAGCGACCAGATGCTTCCTGAAGTCTTTTGGGGGGAAAGCATTCCCGAAAAGCTTCCTCATAAGGCTCTTCTTTTAGGCCATGTTACAATGGGAAGCATGGTTTCGGATATTCTCGTGAAGATGAAAATCTTACCACAGGCCGCGATTGGCTATAGTCTGGGTGAAACAACAAGCCTTTTTGCCTTGCGTGCCTGGAAAGATAGAAATCTTATGCTCCAGAGATTGTATTCTTCTCCTTTATTCAACGGCGATCTGGATTTTCCTTATAAAGCAGCCAGGCGGTACTTGCATCTTCCTGAAGATGCTCCTTATGAATGGGCTGTAGGAGTTACAGGCATAGCAAAGGAAGAAGTAGAAAAAATTTTGCACAAATATCCTCTTGCCTATGTACTGATGAAAAACACCCAAAACGAATGCGTAGTGGGCGGAGAGCGTAGCCAGATAGAAAAAATGATCCAAGAGCTAGGATGTCTGTATTTCCCTGTAGAAGGAACAAGCATAGCCCACTGTAAAATTTTACAAGAGGTGAAAGAACTGTATCAAAAATTTCATTCCTTTAATACTTTTGAACCCAAAGGAATAGATTTTTATAGCGGACATTGGGGTAAACGCTATGAGCTTTCTAAAAAAAGGGCGGCAGATTCTATTGTTGCTCATGCTCTATATGGTGTGGATTTTCCTAAAACCATTGAATCGAGCTATATGGATGGTGTCAGAATCTTTATCGAAACAGGCCCTGGTGCTTCTTGTACCAGAATGATAGGCAAGATTCTGGAAGGCAAAGAACATATTGCATATTCTGTTTGTCCAGGAAAACAAAGCGAGCTGGCATCTCTTTTAAATCTTGCTGCGTTGTTGATTTCCGAAAAAATTCCTGTTGATCTTGGTTTTTTATATGAGAAAGAGGAAGGAATGCAAGAGAAAAAAACTCTCCCTTCTATCTCCATTACAACAGGAAAAGAATCCTTTAATATAGTTATGCCAGAAAATTCTATTGCAAGACCTAAAATCATCGAAGATACTATTTCCCAAAAGCAAGAAAAAAATATCGAGAATACCATGATAAAACCAGCCGAAAAAATACAAAACTATAATCCTTTGCCTTCTAGTTTTGGTCTGGAAAATGTATTACAGCAATGGCAGAATGCCCAGACTTCGCGCCTACAGGCGCATGAATCCTATCTGCGATTCCAGCAAAATATGAACCAGGTATTTTCCCAGATCAGTTCATGGCAGATATCTCATCTGGCTTCTCTGGGCCAATCAGGGCAGGAGATTTCTTTTGATGCGCCCATACCAGAGTATCAGGAAGCAAAGCATCAAGAGGTTGCAAAGACGGCTGTGCTTGTGCAGTCTGTCGAAGAAAAGCCTGCTATGGATCGAGTGCAATGCCTGGAATTTGCTGTTGGCTCGATTGCGAAGGTACTTGGAGAAAAATTTGCTCAGATAGACTCTCATCCTACGAGAGTCAGACTGCCAGACGAGCCGTTGATGCTCGTAGATCGAATCATGAAAATCGAGGGAGAACCATGTTCCATGACTCAGGGAAGAGTTATCACAGAGCATGACATTCTGCCTGGTGCCTGGTATCTGGACAACAACCGCATTCCTACCTGTGTTGCTGTGGAAGCAGGGCAGGCCGATTTGTTCTTATCGGGCTTTTTGGGCATTGACCTTCAGACCAAAGGGCTTGCTGTATATCGCCTTCTGGATGCCCAGGTTACTTTCCACGCTCCTTTGCCAGAGCCAGGAAAGATCATCCACTACGACATTCGCATTCTGCGGTTTTTTTTGCACGAAGGGACATATTTCTTCTATTTCCAATTCGATAGCACAGTAGAGGGAAAGCCTCTTTTGACCATGAGAAATGGATGTGCAGGCTTCTTTACCCTGGATCAGCTTGCAAAAGGAGAAGGCATTGTGCACAGCCGTCTGGATACATGCCCTCTGCCTGGTAAAAGACCTCAAGACTGGCAGGAAATCGTTCCTGTAACCACGACGGCCTATTCGGATAAACAAATTCAGGCCTTAAGAGCAGGAAAGCTGGAAGAATGCTTTGGCCCAGAGTTTGAGGGCCTGACCATAAAAAATCCCCTCACCATACCAGGAGGCAAGATGAAACTGGCAGACAGGGTTCTCTTCCTCGATCCTCAAGGCGGACGCTATGGACTTGGGCTAATTCGTGCCCAGGCAGACATACACCCTGACGACTGGTTCCTGACATGCCACTTCTGCGACGATAACGTCATGCCAGGCACTCTGATGTATGAATGCTGTATGCACACCCTGCGCATTTTCCTTTTGCGCATGGGATGGGTAGCCGATGCACAGGATACGGTCTGGGAGCCTATACCCGAAATTTCCAGCACCCTGAAATGCCGTGGGCAGGTCATTGCCACGACTCGCAAGGCAGACTATGAAATTTCCATCAAGGAGCTTGGCTACAGACCAGAGCCTTATGCCATTGCCGATGCCCTGATGTATGCTGATGGCAAGCCCATCGTGGAAATCACCAACATGACTATAAGACTTTCAGGCACAACCAAAGAGCAGATTCTATCCCTGTGGAAAAAAGCCCGTGAGAACAGAAAGGTCATTCCAGGTGCAAAGACAACGCCTATCTATGATTTCAATCGCATTCTGGCCTTTGCCATTGGCAAGCCCTCCGAAGCCTTTGGCGAACCATATAAAATTTTCGATGAAAAGAGAACCATCGCCCGCTTGCCTGGGCCACCGTACCAATTCCTGGATCGCATCACAGACATCCAGGCAGAACCCTGGAAAATGAAGGCAGGCGCAGTCATCGAGGCACAATACGACGTTCCTCCCAACGAATGGTATTTTGCAGACAACCAGCAGCCCTATATCCCCTTTGCTGTCTTGCTCGAAATTGCACTACAACCTTGCGGATGGCTTGCAGCCTATCTTGGATCGGCCCTGACAAGCGAAATCGACCTGTCCTTCCGCAATCTGGGAGGCACTGCCGTGTATTTACACCCTGTAGGCAAAGATTCTGGCACACTCACAACCCAGGTCAAGATCACCAAAGTTGCCAGCTCTGTTGGTATGATTATACAGCACTATGATTTCAGCATGACCTGCCAGAACCAGCATGTCTATCAAGGCAATACCTATTTTGGCTTTTTCTCCAAGGCAGCCCTTGCCAACCAGGTAGGCATAACCGATGCCAGGCTCTATCAGCCCTCGCCAGAACAAAGCCGCAAGGCTATGTCCTGTGAATATCCAAAAGCTCCAGGCTTTCCCAAGTCCGAGCTTCGCATGATCTCTCATATCGAGTCCTATATCCCCGATGCAGGCCCCTTTGGGCTAGGCTATATACAAGGCATTTTGCCCGTAGACCCCTCTTCCTGGTACTTCAAAGCCCATTTCCACCAAGACCCTGTAATCCCAGGTTCTCTAGGCCTGGAATCCGCCCTGCAACTCATGCGCTTCATTGCCTGGAAACGATGGAACTCCACATCCACCATAACTGTAGCCCCAGGAATGCTCCACGAATGGACATACAGGGGACAGATCATTCCCAAAGACAATAAAGTAACAGTCTCTCTATGGGTTACAGCCATAGATGATCTCCACAAGATCATGGTAGGAGAAGGCTATCTCTCCATAGATGGCCGAATCATCTACCATCTGAAGGATTTTAGCCTGAAAGTGTGCGAGACGGAGTGATCAGTTTAAGTTCCTATACATGTTAAGAATAATTGCTTTTATTGCAATGATTTGTAGCCGTAGGGTTGCGCCCCAAAAGACCATATATGCGAAAAAGACTGCGCCAGCGCAATCCCTGCGCCTAGAATTAATATTTATAAAGTAGGGGCGTATTGCATACGCCTTTTTTTTTAGGGCGTGGCTTAATTTCCAAAGGGCCCAAAAACAGAAAGAAGAGATAAAAAAAATGGATACGACAAAACTGATGGCGCAAATCATGGGCAGTGATTCCGAAGCACAAAAGAAAGCCATCCAAAAATTGGGAGCATTAGGCCCTGTAATGATTGAAAAGGTTGTAAATCAATCTTATCAAAAAATTTGGAATGTAGTCTCAAAACTGCTAAGAGAGATGGATAATAAGCAGTCTTGTGATGAACGACTGGCGGTCATTAAAGTGGCACGGGAGCTTCTCATAGGGAAAAAATATCTACGGCCTTGCGCCTCTTCTTATTTGCAGCAAGAAAGCGATGCAATGAAAACCATGTTGATGAAGCTCATAAGCAGTAGCAATGCTGATTCTTATAAACAGGATAGTGCCATCATCGCATTCATCAGGGAGAATGTGAAGTTGCCTCTTGCAGTAGCAAAGCCTGAGATATTGGAACCTACGGATGACTTGACAAGACAGCAAGCGGAGATCGTGGAAGAAAAACAACAAACAGAAGCAGACATGCCTGTTTTCGATTTGGACAGCATGAAAATTCCTCGCGAAGTCATCCAGAAAGTCCCTGCAGCTATGGCCAATATCTACCGCATAATCCCTGTATCTTTTGAAAATGAAATTCTTACTATCGCTACATCAAGCACAGACATCACCCAGATATTGGAAGATTTGCAGTTAATGCTCCATTGTGAGATACGAGCGGTTAAGGCGAGTGATGATCAGATAGAGCGGGCGGTAGAAAAATATTATTATGAAGAGATGCATGGAGATACATTTTTGCTTTTGGCAGAGGAAGATAGTTCCCAAAAGGCTGTTGTTGACGATCTGTCAGGGCTAAAAGAGACTCCTCTTGGCAGGAAAGAAACAAAAGACTTAAAACCTGAGGATAGGATCGAACGAAAACCTCCTTCCATGACTGTATCAGAACCACGCGAGGTTACTGAAGCATGGAAAAAAGGCAAAAAAACACAGATTGGCAAAGAAGAGTTGCCTCCTCTCCAAGAAATAATGATATCGGCTCCAAAAGCAAAGCCCATACATTCGGAAATAGAAGATGCTGCAGAATCTGCTCCCGTAAAAAAGCTCCTGAATCTTATTTTGATGCAGGTTGTAAAAGACGAAGCATCCGAGCTTTACCTGGAACCTTCTGAGGACGGGTTGAATATCCTGGAGCGGGTAAAGGAAAATCTTGTAGAAATGATGCCTCCACCACCCGATTTTGCTTCTGCTCTGATCTACCGTATCAAAAAATTAAGCCGATTAGAGCTTACTGAAACCAAGATACCACAGGACGGAGTAGCAGAAATAGAAATTTCAGGCAAAAAGATGCTGATCCATGTTTCTACTGCACCTACTATGTTTGGGGAAAGTTTTATAATCAGGATTATGAAACCCAAAGCACAGGCGGTGCCTAAGATTCGCGAAATCCCTCTTTTTGAGAGAGCATTAAGCGAAGAGGCAGGAAGACCAGGTCCATTGGAGCGGTTCGTAGCTCAATGCGTCTGGCTTATGAAGGTAATTCAGGCTACCATAGGACTCAAGTTTATCCTCATTGCCAATGCGCTGGACATATTGATTGAAACATTGGTCGGCTATGTGAAAGGCATTTTCGAAATATGGAAAACAGGCAAGACGATCCAAAAACGCCTATCACGGCGTTTGCCGCAAGATCAAATCGCAGGGATATCAGAAGACCTTGCCATAAGTCGTTTCTCCCTGTCCCGTCTATTTTCATTCCCAGGCTTTTGTCTCGAAGACTGGTATCATAGACTGCCATCCTCGCAGGAATGGGCGAAGCGCACTGGGCCAACATTCGCCTTAAAACTTGTATTGGAAATCCGAGGGCATCTCGATGAGATGAAACGCGACCTGTCTTGGCTCACCATAGGGCAGATACAAGAGTTTACCAAAAAATCTTTCGTAAGCTTTCTACTAGGCTTTATCCCAAACCTATGGGAACTTTTGTTGCTATGGAAAGACTGGTTTATCCTGACCTTTATGATGAAATATTCACACGATGACGTAGAGGAGATGTATGCAGATTTTGTACTCTGCTACCAAAAGCTTCTGGGCTCTTTACAAAAACAATATTGTGGTGAAACGCAGGTAAATCTGGCTGGCTATCAGTCCCTGGCTTATTATGAACAGGAGATGATGTCTCGTTTGGGGAAAGCCCAAAATACAGGCAACAGCGATTTGGAAGAAGGGATTGAGGAAACCAAATGCAAAGTCCAAAGATTGATCCAGATGCTCTGCAAACCTGGAAAGCTGTTGGCTCCCCGCACTTGGAATCGGTTTGACTTGCTATGGGAAGTCCAAAAGAGCATTGCATCAGGAAAACCCTATCCACTCTACCTTCTCGAACTAGATCGCTGGCTAATAGCTCAGGTAGAGCAAGCACTTACGAAGAAGGGAATGCCGATGAATCTTCAGGAGCAAGAGCTGCGATGGCAAGAGGCTAAAGAATTTCGAAAACGGTATCAGCTTGCCAAACAGTTGAATGCACAATTCCTATAGAAATACTCCTGCTTTCTAAAATATAATCAAAAGCGGTCAAACAAGTTGAGATTTTAGTTTCTTGGTTACCCAAGCACATCGCACGCTGTAACACGCGTATGGCCCAAGCCGGGCAAGGAACCGCTTAAAATAAGCATAATGTTCCTAATGATAAAATAAGTTTTATGAGACTTATAAGCTACAATAGCTCTTTCAGCCAATTGTAGCTTATATAAAGCTAACATATTTTTTTAAAAAAATCAATAATAAATTTATATTCATTCTAAAAATATTTTTTTATTTTTTATTACTTTTTAGAAAGCTATCCAGAGCCTCCGAGGAAGGTCATATGGTGCGCCAGGCTGCTGTATAAATATTGGCATTTTAGTTTGACAATGTTAAATTACTGTTGTTGATTATCAATTACTTACGACACACGGATAAACCGTAACGAAAAAAAAAATTTACCGCAGAGATGCAGAGGTCGCAGAGAAAAATTTTTATATTTTTTATTCTTCTCTGCGTTCTCCG
>CALKWO010000186.1 GCA_938003875.1 uncultured bacterium | reverse complement strand
ACTACTCCTGTCCCCTACCAGGATTTACTTGGCTAAAGAGGGCCGATTCTTGCAGCGCGATCCAATAGAAGAGCCTGATGCTACCAAATCGCTCTATTGCTATTCTCGTAACAATCCACTTATTTATGTTGATGCAGATGGAAATCTTGCCCTTTTGGTAGGAGTAGTAGGAGTCATGGCAGCAGGGGCTCTCATCGGTGCTGGTTTTAATTTGCTAAGGCAAGTAGCTCAAAATATAGATGACTTTTTTAATGATAGAGAACTTAGCGGCATTTGTTTAGATGAAATATTGAATTCTGCTATTTGGGGTAGTTTGTTAGCACCTCTCTTTGTTCTAGCCCCAGAACTAATTATTCCTGCCTCATTCTATGGACTAATCAAGACTATAGAAAGTGGTATTAATGAATTAAAAGCAGGAAATTATACAACAGCAATGTTCGATCTTCTTGTCACGCCAGCTTTAATGCTATTGCCTTTTAGCAATAAAAATTTCCGCAATACATTAGGAAAAGGTGGACTGAAAAAGAGAGCAGAAAGACTTTCATCTGACTGGTATACACGCAACATCGCTAATGATCCTATGGGCAAAATTGGACGGTTAGAAGGGCTTACACCTTCAGCAGCAAGATATCGTGTTTTATCTAAAGGCTTCGAGTATATTAAAATTAAGAAGCCATCATACATAGAACGTTATAAAAATTCACCTTCTCCCAAATATGAGGTACAAATATCTCCAAAAGGAGATGCTTTTACTCCTTCTAATCTATCAGGGGCTTCGCCACACGCACATAAGCTAATGCCAGCATACACTACACCAGGAAGACACCCGAGTAGGGCTTTGGATGATTATGGTAAAATTATACCTGGTACTTCTCCGTATAATACTGAGGCATTCCATATACCATTAGCTAAAAATTGGCTCGACAGTATCATAATGCGCACATATAGATAAGTAACGATTGAATAATATTTCATACCTTTTGAGAGAATTTGATAAATATTGAGACTGTCATTAAGCAAAAAATTGATAAGATTGAATTTTTACTTGATGACAGTACTTCTCATTTACTCTGCGTGCAATTCAACAGTGAGATGCTGTAATGAATGTAGCGTTTCAAATATAAGACAAAATCTATATATTCGGCACTTTTCAAATATTATGCCGTTTGTTGTTATAGATGAGTTTTAATGCAACTATCTCATTTCTAAAAAATTAAAGGCAAGAATATGAATAGTAAAGTGTTAACACTGTTTAAGAGTATATTCAAGAAAAATATTCCCGAAAAAGAAGGAGAAAATATAAAAAAAAATCCTTTCGAAAAAATTTTGATTGAAATAAACACGATGTATCCTGATATTGCTAGAATTGAATGCCCTTTTTTTAGCAGGTATGCAGAAATAGAACTGGTAAACTATACAAAAACAGTAACAATCAAATTATATGGTATTCACTTTTGGGCAATGAGACAATCGAGACTTAGTGACGATTTTTATGTTGGCAGTTTGGTGAGCTTTTTTGAGATTACAGATGATAATCCATTTTTAACATCGTTTTTGGAGGCTAAAATAGAGTTTAATAATCATCTATATATTTATGATATGGAAGGAAGAGCAAAAGAGAAATCTGACTTTGTAAAACCAATATACCTAAATCTTGATTGCGGTGCAGGGTTACTTGATGTTATTTGTGAGCGAATAGAAATATTTGGGCCTGAGCTTAGAAAAGATATCCCAGACGAGGTAATCGAATAACTACGAATGGACATCAACGAGCGAAAATACCCCAGTTCCCCTAAACCGAATCATAAAAGAAACAGCAGCAAACCAAAAGATAGTAGTACGATTTTTATTCATGGGTTGACTCCTTAATAAATAAAACGAGTCACCCATTTTATCATTTATCTCTAGCTTTTTTAACAAATTTTTGTCTTACCACAAAATCTGGGAGAACGTGGCCCAAAATAGAGGCGATAAAGATGACAATGGAAATTTTCGGGCAGGAAATGGAAAGAAACCATGTAAATGCTATAGGCCTGATGATCCATGCATTCCAGAAGTACCTTCTACAGCCAATGATCGCTCATGCGATGACAAATGCCAGATAAATCAGCCCGATTCACCATGCAGTGGAAATAATGCGAAAACCGCAGGCCCGAATACAGTCAATATAAGATACAAAAAAGAAGCCACAAGCGGTGTAAGCGATATGAGGGTAAAGGCAGATTGTGTGCGTATCCCTCTCAAATCAGGAGGAGCATTGGACTTTACATGGTACAATGAACCATCATACTTTTACCCAGGATTGTATATAGGCAATTTTGGATGGCTGCCAGCAAGAGCAGGAGGGTATTTTTCCTTTTTTCCGTACATATTGATAGGAGACCCGGAATACCAGCGTCTATCGAGATATGGGATAATGAGGTACCAGGAAGACATAGTAGCAGACACGAAAACTTACGTTGCATAATAAGAATAATAAGAATAAGGCCAGACAATAAGAATAAGGCCAGACACTCTTACAATATATTGGTATAAAACAAGTTGAGTATTTTAAAAGCCACAAAAGGCTGAATCGCAAAGCTGTAAAATTTCAAAGCCAATAGAAATTATGCAGCTTTGTTT
>CALKWO010000185.1 GCA_938003875.1 uncultured bacterium | reverse complement strand
TCGGGAACGGGAACGGGAACGGGAACAATAGCCTATTATAGTATAATGGGTTACCCAAATGCATGTTTTTTTTAAACTATGTAAAGAGTAAGTATTACTTCTATCCGCTTAAAATACTTTTTTTCTCCCTAGAAGCTGCGGAACGTAGGTTATCCATTTTTTTTAGCTAAAATTGACGATAATGCTATGAAAAAAATTTATTTTATTTGTGTTTATCTGTGTCTATCTGTGGTTCTTTTTTTTGTGCAGCTATGCTGCGCTTTATTCTCTGTGCCTCTGTGGTAAATTTTCAATTATGCGCGTTCTCAGAGTACATCTGTGGTTCTGCTCTGTGACAAGATCAAGCTTGCTTTATAAAATGGCTCCCTAAGGAAATTCGTATGAATAAAAAAGTTGCTGTTTTATTCCCTGCCTTTGGTATGGGATACAAAGTCTCTTTTCCTTCGTACCAGGATGAATACAAGAGGCTTTTATCTTTAGCATCCCAGGTTGTCAAAATAGAAGAAAGGCATTTTGAAAAAATCGCTAATGGTATCATAGAGGATGATCTCCAGGCACACTATTTTTGCTATATTCAAAGCTGCCTTATCTCACAGATCTTGAAAAAAGAAAAAGTTCCTTGCGATTACGTCGCACCTTATAGTATGGGCTTATTTGCATCACTTTTTTATGTCTCTTCCCTGAGCTTCGAGGAAGGGCTGCTCTTGATGGACCATACTTGCCGATCAGCACTGGCATCTGTGGATAAAGATAAGCAATATGGCATGGGTGCTATTATCGGTTTGACAATAGAAACAGTGCAAGAATTGCTCCTCCAGGATTTTTTCAATATAGAAGTGGCGGATATAAGCAATGAGCATGTAATTTTAATCAGTGGCATAGCACAAGAAATACAAAGGCTTCTTTCTATTGCAACAGAAAAAGGTGCTCTTCAATGCAAGATGCTACCCATTGCTTTACCCTACCATTCCAGGTTCATCCAGAATGCGCAACAGCGCATTCAAGCTTATGTTGAAAAGCTTGAGATAAAACCACCCTTGTATCCCCTTATATCTTCGATCCATCAAAATTTTCTGACAACTCCGCAAGAAATAAAAAAAGAGCTTGGCGAAAATATCAGCCATTCTATAAACTGGCTCATGACCATGAATAAGCTGATTGCATCTGGCGTTTCTGTCTTTTGTGAGTGTGGTGCCAGCGATAGTCTGGTGAAATTGCTTCGTTTTATAAAAGGAGACTTTGAATCGTATCATCCTAGAAATTTCGATAAGCTCTTTAGACTTTTTAAGGAAAGCTAAAATACATGGACAAAAAAGATTGGCTGCTGGACAGTGGATTGTTACGAGCATGGAAGCAAGGAACAATCGGATACATACAACTCCATCGCCCAGAAAAAGCAAATGCTTACAATGAGAGCCTTCTCGATAATTTTTCTTCTACTCTCCCTTTAATAGAATCGGACGATAGTATACGAGTGATCGTAATATGCGGAGCAGGAAATCGTTCTTTTTGCGCTGGTGCCGATTTAGAAGAGATGCAGACGAAAGACTATCGTTCTGCCTTGAATTTAAAGAGTGCTAAACTCTTTCATGCCATTTCCTCTTCTTCTAAAATCACACTGGCTTGTATCAATGGGGCAGCAGTAGGAGGAGGATTAGAGCTGGCACTGGCATGTGACCTTAGAATCAGTTCTAACCAGGCGCGTTTTTTCTTTCCAGAAACTAAGCTCGGTTTGATCCCTGCTGCTGGAGGAACGCAAAGGTTAGCACAACTTTTAGGCATGGCAAAAGCAAAAGAATTGATTCTGGGCGGTCGAATCTGGAGCGCGGAAGAAGCGTTTCGTATAGGTCTTGTCACGGAAATTGTCCCCTTTATGGAATTGATGTCCAAAGCCCAGAAGTGGGGCGAAGAAATTGCACAGAGAGACCCTGTGGCTCTGGAATTTGCTAAAAAAGCCATAGAAGCTAGCTCTAACTTCAATGCAGGCTTTAATTATGAAAGAATTGCAGAAGCATTACTTTATCAGTTGAAAATGAATAAAAAATGAATACGATAAATAAAAACAGAATACAAGATTTTCTTTATCCAGAAAATGGCCCGCGTATTGTTTCTATAGGAACGGCGAATCCAGGAACTCGCTATTCTCAAGAAGAAATTGTCAAAATATACCATGAAACCAATCCTGTTATAGTCGGGCTTTTTCAAAACAGTCATATCAAATACAGGCACTTGATTCTTCCTGAACCAGTGGATGGTATCATGCAGGAAGAAACTCAGGAACAATTGATTCGTAAGCATCGTCAAGGTGCAGAGGAATTTGGAGCGAAGGCCATCACAGAATGCCTTTCTCTTGTAAATCTTACCCCAAGAGATATTGATTTCCTTTGTTGCGTAAGCAGCACAGGCTTTCTTTGTCCTGGGATAACAGCACGGCTCATCAAAAAAATGAATTTTAGGGAGAATGTGCATCGTATTGATATTCTGGGAATGGGGTGTAATGCTGGTCTGAACGCCATAAACCCTGTTGTTTCTTTCGCCCGATGCAATCCAGGCAAGAATGCTCTTATGGTATGTACGGAAATCTGCTCTGCAGCGTATGTCTATAACAAAAGTATCAACACAGCCGTTGTCAATTCTCTCTTTGGTGATGGAGTGGCTGCTGTACTTGTCAGACAAGACAACTGCGATACATGGAAAAGAGGCCCTATCGTTCAGGATTTTGAATCGCATATCATAGTAGAATCTATAGAAGCCATGAAGTTCGAACTAGAGCAAAACAAATTGTCTTTCTTCTTAGACAGAGACATTCCTTATGTTATTGGAATGAATATAGAAAAGCCTGTTTCTCGTCTTTTAAAGAGAAACAATCTGAAGCTAAGACATATCAAACATTGGCTGGTTCATTCTGGCGGAAAAAAAGTCCTGGATGCCATTGAGTATAATCTTGGGCTTACAGACTATGATGTAAGGCATACACTGCATATTTTACAAAATTTTGGAAACCTCTCTTCTGGCTCTTTTTTGTTTTCCTACAAAGAGCTTTGCAAAGAGCAGATCATCGAAGAAGGAGACCTGGGAGTGGCTATTACTATGGGGCCAGGAACTACCATAGAGACAGCTTTATTGGTATGGTAAATTTTTCTTGAGGAATGATATGAAAAACTATAGTACCCTACAAATACAAAAAGAAAAAGATGCAATCACGATATTTCTGCATCGTCCCGAAAAAAAGAATGCAATCAATATCCAGATGGTCAATGAGCTTACAGAAGCACTCGATGCTATAGAGGATGCTTCGGACATTAAATTTTTGATTTTACGAAGCAAAGAAAATGTTTTTTGTTCAGGTCTGGATTTGCATGATATAACTTCCAAAAATCCCCCTGATATTTATGGCTTTCAGAAATGGGAAAAGATGTGTCATAGAATCGAAAACCTCAATAAAATAACGCTATGCTGCATAGAAGGGGAATGCATAGGAGGAGGTTTCCAGCTTGTTTTGCTTTGCGATATAAGAATAGCGACAAGCAAAGCCAGATTTTCTTTCAACGAAGTAAGGAACGCTTTTTTGCCAGGTTTGGCAACATATCGTCTGGCAAAATACGTTGGGTTAGGAAAAGCAAAGCAAATCATGATGGGAGAAGTCGTAGAGGCACAGGAAGCATTCCATTACGGTATTATCAGCCAGGTATGCGAAGTAGAAAAAATAGATCAAGCCATTCGCAAAAATCTGGAAGACAATGCATCCTTACCCTTGTCTTCCTGGACGCTGGCCAGAAGACTCATGAACGAATGCTACTCCACCCCTTATGAAAATTTCCTGGGACATTTTCTGGCAGCCCAGCACCGAGCCATCAATCTGGAAGATTTCCAGAAAATCATCAAAAAATACCAGAGTATGTAATGCACTAAACTCATCGTACGTGTTAAGCAATAATTACTTACAAGATATTAAAACTTAACACGTATCCTAACAATGTTAAATTCGGATTCTTGTCTCCCAATAGGTTATATAAATTTAAAGATTTATTGAACCACAGATGAACACGGATGGACACTGATAATTTCTAAAATCAGGCATTATTTTATTTTTTATCCGTGTTTATCTGTGTTCATCTGTGGTTCTCTTTTCTTTAATTTTGGATTTAACATTGTCAAAGTATGACAATAACAATAAAATATCCGAAGTACTAGTGTAAATCTGATAAAAACTATGATTCAAGAAATTAAAACAAAAATTCTTCTGGCAGAAGATAGTCCTACCATCTCTAAAATCGGCAAAAAAACTTTGGAAGCTCATGGCTTTGATGTAGTCACTGCTTTCGACGGGATACAAGCCATAGAGGAAGCTTATAAAGAATTGCCAGATGGTATTCTTTTAGACATCCATATGCCCTATCTGAATGGCCCCCAGGTACTGCGTCTTTTAAAAGCACTGGACTACTTTCAGGATACGCCTATTATTATGCTTACAGGGAAAGAAGAAGAAATGTATTTCCACTGGACGCATACTTTGGGTGCAGATGCTTATTATGTCAAGCCTCAAGGCCTATCAGAATTTAGTTTGCTCATGGAACAGATCAGCAAATTTTTTCTGGAACGAAAGCAAGAAAAAAAAGTAAAATCTTTTCCCTTAGAAATGCCAAAAGAGAAAAATGAGTCTTTGGCTCATGTTTTTGACTCTCTCTATCAAAAGCTTTTTGCCTACAACCTGCACTACCAGTTCATGAAGCAGGTAGAACAGTCCCATAATTTTTTGAGTCTTGCCCAGGATTCTCTGGCAGTATTGTCGAGTGCTTTTGGCTCGCAAATTTATTTTATTCTTCTTCAGGAACATGGACGGTTTTTTGTCTTATTTTTAAGCCCCTTTGAAAAAAATTCTGAGCCGATCCAGTATTGTATGCAGACGATTGGAAAAGAATACCAGAAATTTTTTAAAACACAGACTCTGCCAAAATTTACGATCTATGCTGATAAAATAGAGCATTCTTTTGAGTTCAAATCCCCTTCTTTATACCATTTTGTCAGTCCAATTTGCCGTGCAGAATGCAATACTCCTGTAAGCAAAATCAGTATAGAGAATTGCCTAGAATGCGAGCGGCAGCCTTTAGGACTTTTGGGAATTATTAGCAATCGTCCTTTGATAGGAGAAGTAGAAAAGGTTCTAAGAATTATAGGCAGAAGTATCCCCGATAAAATCACCACTCTCCTTCTCAAGGAAGAGATGAGAGAGATGGAGCCTATCAAAGCCTACAACCAGCTTTTAAAAGTTCTGAACCGATCCAAAAATCTCGAAGAAATATTGGCAGCAGGTATGGAGGAAATCGTCAGCTTTAGCCTATCTCAGGCAGCCCTCTACTATCAGATGGATTCTTATTCTAATAGTCTTATTTCCAGAAAAGCTTTTGGCATTACCAGAGCAGATCTTTTGCATCAAAAAATTTCCTATGGATATGGATTGGTAGGCAGTGTAGCACAAAAAAAGACTCACTTGCATCTGCAAGCCAGTGAAAAAGAATCTTTATTGGAAATAGACACAGGATTAGGGAAAATCTATCCCAAAGAAATCCTGTTTGTGCCTGTCGCTTTTCAGGAGAATCTTTTTGGTGTTTTGGTGCTAGGGAGTATCTATGGTTATTCCAGTCAGACAATAGAACAGATTCTTGCAATGAGCAGCCAGTTCGCGATTGGCATCAACAATGCCATGATCTATCAGAAGGCTACAGAATTGGCCGAATCGCTGGAAAAACAAAATGAATACCTGAAAAGGCAGTACGATGAGATTGAAAAACAGCAAAACCAGATTCTCAAGCAGCAGCAAGAACTAGACCAAAAAAACCAGGAGTTGGAAAAAGCCAACCAGCATAAAAGCGAATTTCTGGCTTCTATGAGCCATGAGCTAAGAACGCCCTTGAATGCAATCATAGGCTATACATCTCTTACCCTCAATGCCTTGCGAGGTACCATAAAACCGCAGCATTTTGAGAATCTCATCCGTTCCGAAGAAGCTGCAAGAACGCTGTTGCAGCTCATCAACGATGTTCTGGACTTTTCCAAAATAGAAGCAGGAAAAATGGATGTTTTTTTGGAAGAGTTCGCCATGGCAGAAATCATAGAAAATTGTCTTTTAACAGCAGGAGGGCTGATCCTGCAAAAGCAGATTGCCCTGAAATCCGAAATAGAGCCTGACTTACCAGAAATAACGAGTGATTATACCAAAATCAAGCAAATCATCACCAACCTTTTGAGCAATGCTATTAAATTTACGGAAAAAGGCCATGTTTTTATAAAGGCCAGAAGATCACAGGAAAAAATAGAAGTCGTAGTGGAAGACACAGGGTGTGGTATTCCTGAAGATAAAGTGGGTTTTCTTTTTGAATCTTTTAAGCAAATGGATGGCTCTATCAAAAAGAAATTTGGAGGAACAGGGTTAGGTCTCGCCATTTGTAAAAAACTTTGCAATATGTTGAGTATCAGCGTTGAAGTAAAAAGTAAATTTCAGGAAGGCACACAATTTTTGCTGCGCATTCCTTTAAAAATCGAAGAGCAGGAAGTCCTGCTGGCAAGACAGACAAGAAAGCTTCCTAAACTAGCCCTGGATCAGCTAGAGATGGCTAAAAATAGGAAGGAAAGCAGTAAAAAAAATATTCTGGAAGATGCCAAAATTGCTGTATTGCCCAAAGCATTGGTTCTCTTTTTGGCAGAGAAAGAAAAGATTGCCGATCTACAAGATGCCCTTTCCTTGTTACCACTAGAAATTGTAGAAGTACATAGCATCCAACAATGTATAGAAAAGGCTTCTACTAACCTTGTATGGGCTATAGTGGCGACTCCTGAAATGGCAAAGGCATGCAAAGAAGAGCCTGCTTTATCCCATATACCTGTATTCCTTTCTTCTCTGGAGAAAGAGGAACTCATTCACTATGTGGAAATGGGAGGCTGGGATTCCATCTTGATCGTAGACGATAACGAAGTAAACCGAAATCTTTTGGGGGAAATTTTTTCTGGAACAGGCTATACCATGTTTGCTGCGAGTTCAGGGAAAGAGGCTATCGAAATAGCGAGAGAGAAAAGGCCCCATGTAATTCTTATGGACCTGGCTATGCCTGATATGGATGGATTTGAATCTACCCTGGCTATCAAAAACATTCCTGAGCTATCGGAAACCATTATCATTGCATGTAGTGCCTTCAGCACAACGAAATTTAAGGAAAAAGCCTTCCAGGTAGGATGCAAAGGATATATCCCCAAGCCCATAGAACCAACAAGACTCATAGAGCAGGTCAAAAAAATTGTCTGGGAATGCAAAAACGAAAAATCTTTTGCTTCATGAAATCCTATTCTAAGGTTTTCTGTGATCACAGCCTTATTTATAAAATGCCTATAGATAACTTAGCAAATTTTTCCTGTGCCAGATGAGCAGTGCTATGATAATAGCATCTGCT
>CALKWO010000184.1 GCA_938003875.1 uncultured bacterium | reverse complement strand
TTAAGATTAAGATTAAGATTAAGACAAAACTATAATTTCCTATACAGCAAGTTAATTCTGATGCCTTATTATTTCTCTGATTTTCTGAAATAAAGTTTCAGGCATTCCATCAGGACAATTGTGGCGATTCCCGCTAGTATAGAGGCAAGAAGATGTTCCAGGCATACAGGGCTAAATTCAAACAAATCCTGTAAAAAAGGGACAGAGATGGTGGATATGAGCATCAGTAACGTAGCACTTATCACCCACCAAAATGCTCTGTTGGGAACAGAAAGCATTGCAATAATGGAGCGGGAATAAGAACGATTCGTAAGAATCAAACCAATATTACATAGGACAAGAGTAATAAAGCAAAGTGTCCTGGCTATATGTTCTTCCTGGAAAGTGATGTTCCAGAGATAGACTATGGTACACACCGCCAGAATGAGAAATCCTTGTATCAGGCTCGTGATGATGGCCCTGGTATCAAAAAGAGATGCAGATAGCTTTCTCGGAGGATGTTCCATAATGTCTTTTTCAGCTTTTTCTGCTTCGAAAATGATCGAGCATGTTGGATCAATGATAAGCTCCAGAAAGACAATGTGTACTGGATATAGGGCTATAGGCCATTTCAATAAAACAGGGATCAAGGACATACCTGCAATAGGAATATGAACGGAAGCTATGTACATCATGGCCTTTTTGAGATTGTCATAGATTCTTCTCCCCATAAATACAGATTTTACAATCGAGCTAAAATCATCATCCAGTAAAACCAGGCTCGAAGCCTCTCTTGCCACGTCTGTGCCTCGTCCGCCCATAGCAATCCCAATATGGGCTGCTTTCAAAGCAGGTGCATCGTTGACACCGTCTCCTGTCATGGCAACAACTTCTCCATTTTGCTTTAAGGCTTGCACAAGTCTAAGTTTTTGCTCTGGCACCATACGCGCGAATACATTCACTGTCTTAATTCTTTCCTGAAGTTCAGAATCTGTCATCTTTTCCAGCTCAAAGCCAGTAATGATAGAATCGGGCGAATGGAGTCCTATCTGGCTGGCGATATTAGAGGCTGTTCCTGGATAGTCTCCTGTAATCATAATCGTCCGAACACCAGCCCTGTAGCATTCCTGAATAGATTCTGCAACACCAGGCCTTACGGGGTCTTGTAATCCCAGAAGCCCAATGAATTCGAATTTGAAATCATGCTGGTTATCAGGAAGTTTTTTCTGGCTGAATTCTGCAGCGGCAACAGCGATCACCCTTTTCCCGTGAGAACTCAAGCTATCGATATTTTTCAACATTTCCTGGGTCTGATCCTGGCTGAAATGGCATATATCGGCAATGGCTTCAGGAGCACCTTTGGCAGCAATGATGAAATTTTCTCTATCTCTGGATCGCCAGACTCGCGACATGGCAAGGAGTTCCCTGGAAAGAGGGTATTCCCTGAGCAACTCCCAGTCTGCATGGAGATGTTCTGTTTTCGCGAGGCTTCTTTCTCCCAAAGATTTCATGGCTTTTTCCATGGGGTCAAAAGGATCTTGAGGTGATGCTAGAATGCTATATTCTAAAAGTTCGTGAAATTCTTCAGGAAGTTCCTGTATTTTAGAAGGAATTTCCAAAAAATTCCCGTTTACGCAAAGATCGCTGACCATCATTTGGTTCAATGTCAGTGTTCCTGTTTTATCAACACATAAAACAGTAGCAGATCCCAATGTCTCTACAGCAGGAATTCGTCTTGTCAGAACTCCATGTCGAGAAATACGCCATGCACCCAATGCCAGAAATATAGTAAGCACTACAGGAAATTCTTCTGGCAGCATCGCCATAGCAAGAGACAGCCCTGCTAAAAAACCCTGCAACCAGTTTCCTCTTGTAATCCCAAAGACTACCACGACAAGGGTACAAAGAATAAGACCTAAACAGGCAAAAAATCGTACCAGACTGGCCGTTTCTTTTTGCAAAGGGGTCTTTTCTTCTTCTATTTTTTGTAAGGCTTTACCAATTTTTCCTATTTCCGTGGCAGCACCAATGGCATGAGCTTGGGCAATTCCTTGTCCCTGAATTACCAGTGTCCCTGAATAGACAAAGGGCAAATCATCTCCGCCAGGTCGAAGAATAGTTTCCCCTGATTCCTTATAAGATTTGCGTACAGGGACAGATTCTCCTGTCAAAAGAGATTCATCTATCAAAAGATTTGTGGCAAAAAGCAAAAAAGCATCTGCTGGAACACGATCTCCTTCGGACAAAAGAAATACATCTCCCCGAACCACTTCTTTGCCTGGAATACGCTTTTTTTCTCCATCCCGCACAACGAGAGCGCGAGGGCTGGACATGTCTTTCAGTGCTTCCAGTGCCCTTTCCGTTTTGCTTTCCTGGAAAAAAGTAATGGACATAATCACAAATACAAAACCCAGAAGCATGATAGCTTCCTGGATTTCGCCTGAAAGAAAATAAAGGATCCCGCAGGCTAGAAGGAGAAGGAACATAGGCTCTTGCACTACAGAAAAAGCAATAGAGAAAAGCCCCCTTTTTTGGGAAGAAGGCAATTCATTATAACCTTCGCTCAACAATAATGCCTTTGCTTTTTCTTCGGACAATCCATGGGAGTATATATCAAAAGGCTGGTTCATAAAAATATCCTGATTGTTTTTTTTCTTAATGGGAGGATACAATATATTGCAATACAAAATTTTAAAAAAGTTGCTTTTTCCTACGTTCCGCAGCTTCTAGGAAGAAAAAAAGTATTTTAAGCGGATAGAAGTAA
>CALKWO010000183.1 GCA_938003875.1 uncultured bacterium | reverse complement strand
CTTTATTAGAAGGCAACTGGATGCTTTGGAAGAATGGAAGCCAGCTTGAAGCCAAATATATCGGTGTGATTCCAGAACCAGGGACAGTACTTATGTTTGCCCTCGCTTTGATGGGATTGGTTTTGATAAGGAAAACCAGGAAAGCCTAACACGGATAAACCGTAATCAAAAAGAAAAAAATTTACCGCAGAGGCGCAGAGGTCGCAGAGAAAAAATTTTATATTTTTTATTCTTCTCTGCGCTCTCCGCGTCTCTGCGGTGAAAAATCTTTATACTTTTGCACGAGCCTCAGGGTTGCGCCGAAAAAATACGTGTCTTCTCAAAAGCCCACCGCGAGCGCAATCCCTGCGTCTTTGCTTAATACCCTCAAAAGATTTTCCTGAAAATAAAAAAAAGACTTGATTTTTTTTCGCAAGATGATATAATAAAAAGCAATTCAGGCATTATGCTTGGTGAGCTTTGTTATAGTATTGGGTTGTTAACTCAGCGGGAGAGTGCTACTTTCACACGGTAGAAGTCAGAGGTTCAAACCCTCTACAACCCATTAATCTTTGGGGATGTAGCTCAATTGGGAGAGCGCTGCTTTCGCACGGCAGAGGTCGGCGGTTCAAATCCGCTCATCTCCATGAATCATCTTTTTCCCCTTCCCTATATTTTTTAATCATGAAAATTACTCAACATCGTATCCAAAATATTATAGCTATTCTATACTCTCTTTACCCTCAGGTAAAAACAGAGCTAATCCATGAAAGCCCTTTTCAACTCCTTATTGCCACTATGCTTTCTGCTCAATGTACGGACAAGCAAGTCAATTCTGTAACCCCGCGTTTGTTTCAAAAAATGCCTACCGCAGAACATATTGCGAGTGCTTCCCTTAGCGAAATAGAAGAGATGATTCATTCTACAGGTTTTTTTCGGAATAAAGCTCGAAACATCCAAAATTGCGCCAGGATTTTAGTGGAAAAGTATCAGGGGACTGTTCCTTCTACTTTAGAAGAGCTTGTTTCTTTGCCAGGGGTAGGAAGAAAAACGGCCAATGTGGTTCTAAGTTCGGCTTTTGGCATTCCTGCTATGGTTGTGGATACTCATGTAATAAGGATTTCCAGGCGGTTAGGGGTTACCAGAGAGAACGATCCAGAAAAGATAGAGAAAGATTTAAGGAAATGGTTTCCCCAAGAAAATTGGAGTGATCTTTCTTTACAGCTTATCTTTTTAGGAAGATCTTTGTGCCCTGCGCGTAATCCCAAATGCAGCGTATGTCCACTAAAAGAATGCTGTGACTATGGTACAAAGCAGGCAAAAAAAATCACCCATTGATCATGGCAATCTCTTGCGCCATTCTCTGTATAGAAAAGCTTTCTTCTACCGTTTTCCTCCCGATTTGTCCCAAATCTTTGCTTTTTTCAGGATCTTCCATAAGATGGCTAAGTGCTTTCGCTAATGTCTGGGGATCGTTGGGTGCATAGAGAACACCCCCTTGTGTCTTTTGGAGTATTTCAGGATAAGCTCCTGTGTCTGGCTGTACTACAGGGATACCAGAAGCCTGAGCTTCCAGCAAAAAAAGGCCAAAGGCCTCTCCCTGGGGATTCGGCACACAAAGCAGGGAAATCCTGGAGTATAGCTCTTTTCTTGCTTTTTCGTGAAATAAGGGAAAAAATTCTATGTCTTTCGATAGATTTTTTCCTTCCCATTTTTTCTTTTCCTGAAGCAAAAATTTCTCATCCTCTTTGCTTTTTCCTCCCATAATCAAAAGCTTCCATTCCTGGAATTTTGCCTGCTCTTTCAGCAAATAAAAAGCTTCCAGAAGAATCCCAAGGCCTAATCTTGCATCCCACCGAGAAACATATCCAATGGCAGGCATACCAGAAAAAGAATAGGGGAAATTGTCTATATTGATTCCAGGATATATAGGATGGAATTTTTCCCTGGGTAGGCGGACCTTTTCTTGAATGAATCTTGCATAATAATGGCTTACAGGTATAAATTTTTGGATAAAGGAACTCCTTTCTCTGATCTCGTGCCATACCCTATCCTGATATTGAGGAGACATATTCTCAACCCATTGGTGTTCATCCTGAAGAAAGCAGAAAACAGGAATGCCAAGCTCTTGATGGATTGCCTTTGCTATTCCACACAGAAGCGCATTGGAAAGATAGACCACATCTGGTTTTTCATATACTTTAAGCCAACGGATAATCTCATCAAGTTCTTTTTTCTGTTTGCCGTCTTCTCCTTTCAAAAGGGAAAGTGTGATTTCTTCCATACCTGAAGAATGGGTTTTGGCCGATTGTCTTGCGAGCCATTTCAATAAAGGAATAGAATTGAGTTTGCTTTTCCAGGCTAGAGGAACTTTGTGAAAAAAGGGCAGCTTTTCGTTCAGATAAACCCGCAAAGCACCATAAAAAATAGGATTCTCTTCCTTCATCTGTGGATCATCTAAATCCAACGGCAAATACAAAGGTGCGATGACCGCTTCATATCCCATGTTTTGTAGACTTTGGACTAAAGCATAATCACGGCAACAGTTCTGGCAATAAAAAGTACCACCTGAACCAGGAACAAAAAAGAGGATTTTTTTCTTTTTCATCTTGAGTTAGTTTTACGATTTTAAAATATTATATTGAAATAGAATGAAATGAACCACAGAACCATAGATAAGGATAAGATTACAAGCTGCTATCCTTGCTAGTTATATACTATTTTCACTTTGCCATGAAGTCAAATAAAAAATAACAAGTAGCATCCATCAGAACATTATTTTACCTTGCAAATGTAGGCTAAAAGGCTATAATAGGATCAAATTTAAAAATATTCTCCTTCTGGAGCGTTATTATGGAAATAGCACCTGGAACAGTGATCCAGAATAAATATCGTTTGGAAAAAAAAATTGGAGAAGGCAGCAGTAGTATTGTCTATAAGGCTCAGGATATAGATATCAATAAGGCCTATGCTCTAAAATTTTTACGCAAAGAGCTTTCGTGTCTTCCATCGCAAAGGAATTTTTTTTTGCAGGAAGCTAAGATCGTTGCCAGCATAAGGCATCCAGCGATTGTTTCTATCCGAGGGGTGGGGGAATGGGAACAGAGTCTGTATTTTGTCATGGACTATTATCCTGACAAGAGCCTTAAGGAGCTAATGCAAGAAAAGACATTGTCTATTGAGGAAATTCGGGATCTTTCTGACCAGTTGCTACAGGGTTTAAAGGAAGCTCACCGTCTTGGTCTGGTTCATGGTGATATCAAGCCTGCCAATTTGATGCTCAAAAGAGAAGACAAAAGGTGGAAATTGGGAATCGTGGATTTTGGAATGGCATCATTTGATGCTGAAAAGGGGACAAAAGGGGGTACTCCTTTTTATATGTCTCCAGAGCAACTTTTAGGGGGCAATGGGAATAAGGCAAGCGATCTGTATTCTGCCTGCGTTTGCATCTACCAGATGATTACAGGACACTTCCCCATAGAAGCAAAGTCTACAGAAGAATTGATATATCGTCTGCTACAAGAAGATACTGTTCCCCCTTCTCGTTTTCGTAAAATCCCAAGATTATTGGATAAATTTTTTGCTCATGCTCTCTCTTTGGAGGCAGAGGCAAGATACAAAGACATTCAGGAATTGCAGGATGCCTTGAAGGTGGCCTGGAGTAGCCGTAGCATCTTGACATGGAAACAGCTTACGCTTTTTGTTTCCTCTGTTGTATTGTTGGTTTTTGTTCTGCTGTTCTTTCATTGTCAGGCACAAGAGGACTATGTGAGAGAACTATTGAAAGAAGCAGAAATATCTCTTGATCATACACAATGGGGAACAAGCCAGAAATCGGCACGTGATGCACTCGTTTTATTGAAGGGAAATCAAAGACTCTATTCTTTTTTTTTAAAGGATATATCTCCTCTGGAGGATCAGGCACGCAGCATTTTATGGCAGATTCTATGGAAAGAGTTTGTCTTATTTATAAGGGTGAATGAGATAGAAAAAGCCAGGCTTTTGTTGATGGATGATATTTTTGATACGACTGAAGGGGAATTCTTATACCCTTATTTTCTTTTTTATTTTGAAGAATATAGAATTGCAAAAGCTTTACAAGAGAAGGACTATAAATTGGCTCTGGAATTATCCAAAAGTATCTCGTCCAACAGGCTTCAAAAAAAAATCAGAGAAAAGCAGGAAGCAAGAATACAAGTCCGCAAACAGATTGCGCCCCTGGAAGAATGGTCAAGGCAAAAAAAATTTTCCCAGGCAAAGCTTTACCTGGAAAGAATCCGTCATACTCTGCCACGGGAAATAGTACTCCAGATGGAAGAACAATGGGAAAAAGAGCAGACATTAGAAGAATATCAGCATTGGATAAAAAACGGCCATTACATCAAGGCCATAGAGTTATGCCAAAAATTTGCTGATGATCCTAAATGGCAGAATCGGGCTGCTTTTAGCCTATCGCTTTTCAAACAAGAGCTGTCTAAAAACCAAATACTATCCCCAAAGCCTGATGCCATCATCAAGGAAAAGACAATTCAGGTGACAGGCCAGGTGGTATATTTGCCTGATGAGAAAGGACTTTATGTAAATGGCATTCCTGTTATAGTAGATAAAGGCAAATGGACAGTAAACCTTGCTATGCAAGATGGCCGCCAGGAAATCGTCCTGGAATACAGGCTTCCTTCTCAGGCACTTATTCTCGAAAAGCGAACTATTGTAGTTGAGAGCCAGAAAAAATAAATGCAGCGCATCTCGGTCTGTGTCCATCCATTTGTGTTCATAGATAAGGACGTATAGAAAATTTTTTCTTGCCTGAAAAAATTTTCTATGCTATTCTAAACCTTATAAGCTAATATTGATTTTTTATAAAGATAAAGGAGTTTTTATGGATAAAATTGCTTTAAATAGAAATGAATACATAGGTTCCTGTGAGCAGTTGCTTACTATAAGTTGCATCCTTGCAGGCTTTTCTTTTAGTGGCCTGATTGCTTTGCCTGGAATTGATCTGAAAAACTTTAAAAGCATCTTGTTGGATATGGGGGGGAATCTGGAAAGTAGCTTTGCCTGGGCATACTATTTTCTGTTTTTTTCTACTTTATGTTTTTTAGGAACAATCATTACTATTTTGGTCTATAAAGCCAATGGCTATTTTATCCCCATAAAAAAGCTCAAACGAATTCATCTTGTTTCTAATTTTATTTTTAGTATGGCAATAGCTACTTTGCTGATGGCAGTAGTGGTTTTTGGTGTTCCTACTGTGTTGGGGCTTTGGGGTGCTATTTGTATTGGAGTGGGGTTTTCTTCCTGTTTTCTTTGGGAAAATCTCGTTCCCTGGCAAAAACAAATTCGTATAAAACAAATGGAGCAGGAAGATGCTCAAAATGTGGATAGGAAAGGATAGTTTTATGAGATTTTTTCCTTTGATTCTTCTATCATTTTTTATTTTAGGATGCGTTCATACAGAGCTTCCTTTTGACAATATCAAAATTTCATTTGCAGAAAAAAAACAGACTATCGTGCGGGAAAATCTTCCTGCTCCTGAAGTTCCTGTAGTAGAAGAAAAACCAATAGAAAAGCAACCTGAGCTAGAAAAGATAAAGCCAGAAGAAAAAAAAGAAATAGCCGTTTTACCGCCTGTGCAGGAAAATAAGGTTACTATCCATGAAATACAAGGGATTCCTGACGAAGTCCAGGGGAAAATGCTTCTGGCTAAAGGAAACTATACTGTAGAAAAAAAAATCACTGTACCTAAAGGTAGCACGCTGATTCTTTCTCCTGGGACAATCCTGACATTCCAGGAATGTGGCATTGTATGCCAGGGAGAAATCCAGGCAAAGGGAACTGCTTCTGAACCCATTGTCTTTCAAGGTGCAGATGGATGGGATAATATTACTATTCTAGGAGAAGGCGCGTTTGGCGTATTTCATCACTGCGAAATCAAAGATGGCCTGGGAATGGAAGTCCAGATGCAAAAAGACAAGCAATGTCTTTTGGAAAAAGGAGGGACGTTCCAGGGGGGAGCGGTCTTGATTGCCAATAAGGCTAGAGGCGAGATGGTGGATTGTACTATCCAAAAAAATTTCTCCCAGAGTGCTATTGCCTTGATTTATGCACAAGCTTTTTCCCTGAAGGATTGCAGAATTTTGCAGAACGATGAGAATGGAGTTTTGAGCATAGAAACTCCCTGTGAAATCAGCGATAGTACTTTTTCTGAAAATCGTAAAGTAGGGCTGTTTTTAGAAGGAGTAAGCAAATCTACAATCAAAAGTAGTATTTTTTCCCAAAATAGAGCGGGAATTTTGGTTAGGGAAAATGCGAATCCAACGATAGAGCTTAACCGTATTTTTGGCAATGTCGTAGGCATGGAATACCAGACGACGAGTTCTGGTATCCTGAGAGAAAATATATTGGAACGCAACCAGCTTTGTGGTATTCTTTGCATTGAAGAATCTAAACCAACCCTGGAGAAAAATAAAATCGAGCAGAATTCTATCGGAATTTTAATCAAGAACAATGCCAGTCCTTCTATTCAACAGAATACGCTTCGCTTCAATATAGAAATTGCATTGCTTATGATAGATGCCTGCTCCCCCACTGTCCAGGATAACCAGATCACAGATAGCAAGATCGCTATGGTTCTGCAAGTATCCACAAAGGCCAATATCCAAAAAAACCAGATACAAAATTGTCTGCACGAAAAGCAAATAGCCCCTCAAAATGCTTTTGATAAAAAATAAATTATGATCGAGGAAAATTATGATCGAACAGTATTCTTTTCAATCTCTATTGTCTGGCAATATAGCCATAGGAATCGCTATGGCAGAAAATCTTTGTCTTTCTCCTTGTGGCCCCGTCCTGGAGAAAAAATTGCAGGAAATTTTAGAACACAGGAAAACGCAGAGCCTCCATGAAGAAGAAGAAAAGTTCCGCACTGAATCCCGCCAGATTTTAAGAAATGGGAAATATCGGCCTACAGGGAGAAGTAAACCAGCCAATGAATATTTGCTGAGAGAAGCCACAGAAGGCCAATTTCCCAGAATCAACGCAGCCGTAGATATCAATAACTATCTTTCTCTTAAATTTATGGTTTCCATTTCTCTCTGGGATATTGATCTGGCAAAAACAAAACAATATTGCTTTCGTCTTGGGAAACAGGAGGAATCCTACATTTTCAATTCAGGAGGCCAGGAACTCAAGCTTGAAGACCTTGTTTGTGGGGTGGCTTTATATGAAACACAGGAAAAAGCTATTGTAACTCCCGTCAAGGATTCTCTGGCAACCAAAACAACAGATCAGACAAAGAACATCATCATGGCTATCTACTATCCTATCCAGGCAGGCACAAAAGAGCATCTGGAAAAAATATTAGAAGAAGCAAAAGAATTATTTCTGGAAGCAAAAGCTACTTATGTCGGAACATGTTGTATTGTTGATGCTTAAAAAGGAGATTTCATGCTTTTAACAGATCATACAAGGCCTACCAGAGCAGAAATCTCTCTTGGTAATCTTGCCAACAACCTGGCTATCGTGAAGAGTATGATTGCTCCTGGGGTTAAGATTATGGCTATGGTTAAAGCCAATGCTTATGGGCATGGAATTGAAAGAATAGCAAGAGAACTGGTTTCCTTAGGGGTAGATTCGTTAGGCGTAGCCTATTTAGAAGAAGCGGCTTTTTTAAGAGAAAGCGGAATCACTACGCCTATTGTGGTATTAGGTTCTGTAAATAGCTGGCAAATACAATCCTTTCTCTCTTATAATGTAGAGTTGTGTATTTCCTCTATTGCTAAGGCTCAGGCTATTTCTCAGGCTGCAAAAGAATTAGGCTGTGTTGTCAAAATTCATCTCAAGGTAGATACGGGAATGCAACGCATTGGAGTTCAATGGCACAATGCTTCTGGCTTTATAGATGAAATCTTGAAACTACCCAATCTGGAGATGAAAGGAATTTTTTCTCACCTGGCAAAAGCAGAAAGTGATCGAGAATTCACTTTAACACAATTGAAACGATTTGAAACAGTTCTGAATGAAGTGGAAAAGAGATCCTTAAAGCCTGAAGTTATCCATATGGCCAATTCTGCTGGCATCATAAATCATAAAGAAACACATTTTAATATGGTACGGCCAGGTCTTATGCTTTATGGCTATAATCCCAATGGATATTTGCCTGAAGTAAACTTTCATGGGCGTTATCTTCTTCCTGTGATGAGCTTCAAAACAAAAGTTTCCTATTTTAAAGTAGTTCAGGAGAAAACAGGAGTAAGCTATAACCATAGTTTTATTACCCCACAGACCACCAGAATCATCACTGTCCCTGTTGGGTATGGCGATGGATATAGCCGTCTTCTATCCAATAAAGCCCATATTATCGTGCGAAGAAAACGGTATCCTATCGTCGGGAATATATGTATGGATCAAATGATGATCGACATTGGCCCTGATGGAACTGCTTATAACGGGGATGATGTTTTACTTTTTGGAGAAATGGATGGCATGGTATTACCCCTGGAAGAACTTTGCCAGAAGATAGGTACCATTCCTTATGAAATTTTATGTCTTATTAGTTTAAGAGTGCCCAGGATATATTCAAATTAGGAGAAGTCTTATGCAAGACGATTTAAAATTTTATCAACTTTCTGGAAAAATCAATGTTATGGGGCCAGTTTTAGGGATACTTTTTGGAGCTATCGCAGCACTGCCTCTTTCTTTTGTTTACGCCTATGCTGTACGCTATATTCCCTTTATATATCTTAATTTTTTGATTTCTTTCGGCTATGCTTTTTGTATTTGTATTGCTTATAACATAGGCGAAAAGCTAGGGCATAACAGGAATCGTTTTTTTTCTTTCCTGGGTTCTCTGGTGATGACAGCAGTTGCTTTGTATTGTGCATGGACGGCTTTTTTCTTTGTCCTTCTCCAGCACAATATTCCTTATCTTGATCTTCTTCTCAGTCCAAAGCAAATCTGGCTATTGATAGAAAAAATCATAGAAACAGGCTGGTTCAGCATAGGATCCTCTAAGGATACGATCAAAGGTACTTTTTATATGATCTTAGTTCTGGCAGAAGCCTTAGGATATCTCTGGTTCATCGTTGCTTCCTGTGTCTTAGACTCTGCTAGCGTTTATTGTGAAGAATGCTCTAAATGGCTGGATCCCATTGGAATGCCATCTCTAATAAGCCCTAAGTTAGAAAATGCCATGCAACAAACAGCCATGATGGGAACGCTTCCCTGGATAGACCAGTTGGAACTGACAAGAGAAGCTCCTTTCATTGTTTTTACTCTGACCCATTGCAGCCAGTGCAATAATCTTAGTACTTTGAGCGCAACAAAAGTAGAGATCATTGTTAAGCAAAATGGTAAAGAAACAGAAACAGAAAAAAAGGAAATAAAACTCTTCCAGAATTTGCTTATCAACAATAAAACAAGAGAGAAAATTTTGGAAAAATTAGAAGATTTAGAAAAAATCCAAAAAGAAAATGAAGCCAGGGCATTAGAGGAATTACAAAAACAAAATGAACAGGCTAAAAGACAGGAAGAGGAAAAACAATAGTTTTCCATGGGCTGGCACAACCCGTAAATTTTATCACATTTAAAGGAAATAGTCATGCTGAATCCTGAATTGATGCATCCTTCTTCTATCGCTGTAATAGGAGGTTCGAACGATACCACTAAAGTAGGTGGTAAGGTTCTGGAAAATCTTCTTTATGGGAAATATCCTGGCGGGCTTTATGTTGTCAACCCAAAAGAAGAGGTCGTGCAGGGAGTCAAAAGCTACAAGAATGTCGAAGATTTACCTTCTGTAGATCTTGCCATACTTTGTATTGCAGCAAAATTTACCAAAAATTCCGTAGAGATTTTGGCAAATACCAAGAATACAAAAGCTTTTATCATTCTTTCCGCAGGCTTTAGTGAAACAGGGGCCGAAGGGATTGCCTTAGAGAAAGAAATAGTCGAAATCATCGAGAAAAACAAGGCATGTTTGATTGGGCCTAATTGCATTGGGGTTTTGACTCCTCATTACAATGGTGTTTTTGCTGGCCCTATTCCTAAGCTGGAGGCCCAGGGGTGCGATTTTGTAACTGGCTCAGGGGCTACTGCGGTTTTTATCCTGGAAAAAGGCATGCCTATGGGACTTTCCTTTGCCAGCCTTTTTTCTGTAGGGAACAGTGCCCAAATCGGAGTAGAAGAGGTTGTGCAGTATTGGGATGAGACGTTTGATCCCCAAACCAGCTCTAAGATTAAATTGATCTATCTGGAAGACATCCATAAGCCAAAGCTTTTGCTCAAACACGCTTCTTCGCTGGTGAAAAAAGGATGTTCTATTGCAGCCGTAAAGGCTGGCAGTTCAGAAGCAGGTAGCAGGGCTGCATCGTCTCATACTGGTGCTATGGCTACCCCTGACAAGGCAGTAGATGCCCTTTTCCGAAAAGCAGGAATCATCCGTTGCTATGGAAGAGAAGATCTTGTCCATACAGCAGGAATCCTCACATTTCCCAAGCCCAAAGGAAACAACATGGCTATTGTAACCCATGCTGGCGGGCCTGGTGTTATGCTGACAGATGTTCTTAGCGCAGGAGATATCCATGTGCCTCATCTTTCAGGAGAGAATGCCCAGGAACTACTACAGAAGCTCTATGCAGGATCGAGTGTAGGGAATCCCATTGATTTTCTGGCAACAGGAACAGCAGAGCAACTGGGTATCATTCTGGATTACCTGGAAGAAAAATTTCCTGAAATCGATGCTACTTCCGTTATCTTTGGAACTCCTGGCCTCTTTGATGTTACATCTGTTTACAAAGTTTTGAGCGATAGAATCCAAAAGACCCAAAAAACGATTTATCCTATTCTGCCTTCCATTATCAAGGCAGCCAGGGAAATCGAATATTTTAAATCTCTGGGTCATGTGTTTTTTTCCGATGAGGTGATTTTCGGAAGAAATCTTGTCAATATGCACAAGACATCAGCTCCTGCGCCCCAGGCAATTTTTCCAGAAATAGATAAAGCTGCCATAAGACAGGTGATCTCTGAGTCTTGTGATGGATACTTGCCTCCTGAATCTCTTCAGAAGCTTCTGGATGCTTGTGGAATTGCAAGAGCAAAGGAAGCATTAGCCCATAGCAAAACAGAACTAAAAGAAGCCTTGGAAGAAATTCCATCTCCCTGGGTCATGAAAGTCATTGGACCAGTTCATAAATCAGATGTAGGCGGGGTTGTCCTGAATATAAGCGATAAAAATAAAGCACAAGATGTATGGCATCATCTTATGCAGATTCCGCAAGCATCAGGAGTTCTCGTTCAAAATATGCTTAAAGGGACCGAGCTGTTCCTGGGTGCTAAATATGAAGAAAAATTTGGTCATCTGGTTATGTGTGGACTAGGCGGAATCTTTATCGAGGTTTTTCAGGATACGGCCTGTGCCTTATCTCCAGTTTCTCAGCATGAAGCAAAGCAGATGATGCAATCTCTGAAAAGCTATAAAATCATCCAGGGAATACGTGGACAGGAAGGGGTAAATCAGGAAAAATTTTTGGATGCGATTGTTCGTGTTTCTGCTTTGTTGGAGGCTGCTCCAGAGATCCAGGAAATGGATTTAAACCCTCTTCTGGGGAATAGTAAAAACGTTGTAGCCGTTGATTGCCGTATTCGAATTCAAAAATCTTGAAAAAAAGTAGAAAATAACTTGTAAATCATAGAATCATTTGTAAAAATAAAATACTGTGGCGTTTGTTCTCTGATTGTACATACTTCAAACCTTAAAACGGAAAGGGAACTATGGAAACTCGGAAAATCAAAATTATGGCATCCTATGACTGGAGCATGCGTTATGGGATGGTCGAATTCGTCAAATTCGTTGATCCAGTAATTCGATATAAAGGAAAAGAATACAAAATAGAGTTAGGCAGAGTCATTGCCGAACCTATTATATGTGGACAGAATCTGCGAGAAACTGCTGATTTTGTTGTAGACAGAACAGTTCACTGGAATGCCTTCTATCGATGCTGGGCACAGCAGGCACTTCATTGCCAGATGAGCATAGCCAACAATCCCAATAGTTTCTATACACATGAAAAGCATAGTACTTACGATTTAATGGCAAGAGCCATACACCCAGATGATCATTTCCCGATCACGGTTCTTTTACCCCAGTTCTATCCCTATACAGAAGATCAGGAAAGACAGGAGATGTGGGAATATGAGCAAGAATTGATAGCTCAGCATACAAAATATGGCTTTGATGAATTTCGAAGAAAAACAGATTGGCAAAAGATTCATGAAAAACTGCAACGCTCCATACGCATGAGAGAGCAAAGCAAACTGGTAAGAGAGCTTTTCTACAGCAAAGAACAATATCTCAAAGACACAGTAGAAAAGATATTCCACAACTGTTTCCCTCTCTATCTGAAAAAAACCTCTGGCGGAGGCGGAAGCGATGTATTCAAAGTCAACTCTTTAGCCGATCTCTACGAAAAATACGATGCTACAGGGGGACGAAGCTTCCATTTGCAAGAAGCAGTAGAAGACTTTGATGTCTTTGTTCGTTGCATGGGTCTTGGGCCTCAAATTCTGCCTATGAGATTTGAACCTGATAAGCCACTCCATGAACACTATAGTCCAGATAAGCTGGTATTGCCTCTGGATTTGCATGAACGCATGACAAGCTATGTGATGTTCATCAATTCATACTTCCGATGGACTTACAATTCTTTTGAATCTATTATCAAAAATGGTAAAATCCATCCTATCGATTTCGCCAACGCTTGTCCTGATAGCCACTTCACTTCTTTGCACGTTCATTTCCCCTGGCTATTGTGTGCAAAACTAAAATGGTTCTCCTATTGCGCTGTTACTCAAAAAGATATGAAAATAGATCTGGAAGAAAATGAATATCTGAAGGTCTTCAATGATCCCAACAAAACCCAATTAGAAAAGTTCCAGTTCCATGTAGAAAAAAGCAAACAATACTTTGAGCTGGAAGAGTTCAAGGCGTTCTGTGAGGAAAATTTCAAAGATCTGGATGAAAAGATGATCCAATTCTATGACACTCGTTTCGATGATGTCATTCGTTATGCCATCCATTTTAGCGATTTCCCTATCGAAGAACATTCTGCTTTCTATCGCAGCTACAAAGAAAGAATGGATAAAGTATTCCGTCCTAATGCAAAAGATTACTTGAGCATTAGACCAGGCGAATAATAGGGCAAAGTTAATCAACTACCACCACCAGAGGTGGTGGTTTGTACCACTAGCGGAGCTAGTGGTTTAATTTTTTAATAAAGTTGCTTTAAAGTCTGGCAGGATCTGAATCCTGCTTTATTTTCCCATCTGGGCTTTCTTTTTTTGGATAAAAATATACAGTTCTTTTCTGAGATGATAGTTCCATGCCATAGCATTTTCCCAATCAGCGATAGCTTCTTGCATCTTGTTTAATCGTTCATACATGCAGCCTCTCATGTAATATGCATCTGCATATTTGTGATTTAGTCTGATTGCCTGAGAAAAATCCTGGATAGCTTCGTGAGTTCTTTTGCTATTGGCATACTCAAGACCTCTGTTTCTATAAGCCATAGCATTCTTAGGCTCAATCGCAATCAAACGAGTCCAATCCTGAATGGCTTCGTCTTTTTTCCCTAAATCGCTATATAATTTTCCACGATTTGAATAAGACAGAGCATCTTCCTGGTTGATAGAGAGTGCATGAGTATAGTTTTTTATAGCATCTTCATTCTGCCCCATATCCTCATAAATCGAAGCTTTATTATCATAGGCAAGAAAAAATTTGGCATCAAGAGCAATTGCCTGATTGAAATCCGAAATAGCTTCCTGATATCTCCCTAACATCTTGTACACAACGCCTCTGTTATGATAGACAATAGGATTTTTGGGGTCAAGAGAGATTGCCTTGCTAAAATCCTGGAGAGCCTCATTCCATTTCCCTGAATTCTGGTAAATGATTCCTCTGTTGGTATAGGATTCGGATGCTTTGGGATTATTTTTAATGCGTTGGCTATAAAATTCCAGCCCTTTTCCCTGTTCAGAAGCATCTTCGCCATATCCTGAAATAAGAGCAGCAAGACCTTCATATTCCTTTTGTTGTATTTTACTTAGACTTTGAGATATTTCTTTGAGAGGTTTCAGAAATTCCACGTCCGCCAATAAATTGTTATGCTTTTTATACGCATATTTTAGAGACTGGATTGATGCTCTTGCCAGCATTTCAGATTCGGATTTCGATTGCTTGAGTTTCAAGTTATAGTGTGTCAGAACAGAAACCATCGTTATGAGAAAAACAAGGCACACAGAGGTTATTATAGATATTATCTTATGTCGAAGTATCAATTTTTTACAATGTTCTAGCTTACCATAGGGTTTGGCGAGTATCGGGCGATTGGTCAAAAAGTTTTTCAGGTCTCTTGCCAACTCTTTGGCATTATGGTAGCGGTTTTTGGGAACTTTGTTCATGCACTTCAGGCAGATAGCCTCCAAATAGACAGAAATATCGGGATTGAGCTGACTGGGAGGAATAGGATCTTGAGTAGTGATCTGAGACATAACCTGCCACACAGTATCGCCCTGGAAAGGAGGACGCCCTGTCAGACATTCATAGAAGGTAGCACCCAAAGAATAAATATCGCTTGACATGGTGGCTTTTCCATTGATTTGCTCTGGAGGCATGTACGCGGGTGTGCCCATGATATCTCCTGTTTTAGAGAGTTTGACCTCTCCATCCCTGATTTTGGCCAGTCCAAAATCCATGAGCTTTGGCTCGCCTTCATTCGTTACCATAATATTCGCAGGTTTGATGTCGCGATGGATGATTTTGGCCTTGTGAGCTACATAGAGTGCTTCTGCCACTTTACCGATAATGACCATGCTCTGCTGAGAGTTGATCCTCTTTTCCTTGATGAGAGAAGACAAGGAGCATCCATCTATGTATTCCATAGTGAAGTAAGGCTTAGGCAATTCTCCTATTTCATATATACGGATAATGTTGGGATGTTCGAACTTCGCCATTGCCGATGCTTCCTGCAAAAGTCGTGCTATATCCTTAGGCTGGCAGGCATTGCTCAAGATCACTTTTAGTGCTACTGTTCTCTTGAGTTTTGTATCATAGGCTTTGTACACAACACCCATTCCACCTCTACCTAGTTCTTGTAAAATTTTATAATGAGCAAATAGTGTTTCGGCTGGAGTTTCTTGCTTGCTTTCTTGATGGACGATACTTTTAAGATTTGTATCTGGGCCTTGTGCAAAATACTCTATTTCTTCCGTTGTCTTGTGAAAACCAGACTTTTTTCTGTCCATATACAATCCCCCTGGCAAAAATTTTCCGATCCCTTTAGCGCGCATTGGGCAAAGACGCAGGGATTGCGCTGGTGTTCGGCTTTTAAGGAGACACGACTTTTTTGGCGCAACCCTGCGGCTACAATTTATTGAAAGACAAGATGTTAAAACTTAAGATGTATGGGAATAAATTTCCAAGTGCTATTATTTAGACACTACGCGACAAATCATAAAAAATAGGCCAATGATAGAAAGAAATATCATAGATGGTTCAGGAATGGATAAAACAGCGAACGATAGATCTCTGGCTGATTCTGTAAGGGTCGTACCGTTCCAGTAAGCTTCTCCCCCCTGACTATAGGTAGAATAATCAGCACGCAGGCCGATGCCAAAAAGATCAGCAGTGCTGAAAGCAAACATGTATTTTCTGCCTATAATAGTTGCGACTGGTGCATCCATCATGAGTGTGCATAGGCCTTGTAAAGAAACTCCTGATCCCGCAATCTGAGAGCTTGCAACTAAGGATAGAGTAGATAAACTCGCATCATAAAGAAGAAGAGAAGCAGGCCCAACCAGCTCATTCACGGAAACCATGTCTGGACGAGTCGGATCGCGGATGTAGACTTTGACCCCAGAGAAGACAGTGTCTTGTGCAACGAATGTTTGCCCCCATCCATTTCCTACATTATCATAAAAAATAGGAGTGCCTAGATGGTCAATCTCTACAGCATAGGAAAATACAATAGAAAAAAACATACAAAGAAAAAAAAGGAATTTTTTTTTCATGCTTTACTCCTTTCTTGAAAATTTATAAATTAGCTATGAGAATCAAATAAATTCCCACAGATAAACGCAAATAAGCATTTATGTTAGGGCGAAATGGACTTTCAAAATATAAACAATCCGCAGATTACACA
>CALKWO010000182.1 GCA_938003875.1 uncultured bacterium | reverse complement strand
CACGCTTCATCCATAATTCCGAAAACTTCAATTTTTAAGTGCGGAATGTAGGTATTTGGTATAAAAATTGCAATTTTTAGGATATATTTTTTATGGAAAGAACGGGTCTAAAGTGGTTTTATGATATAGCTCATAAGATTGGAGAATTTTGTGGCAAAGCAGAACCTGCTGCAAAAGTGGTGGCAAAAAAGCACCAGCACACAAAAATGGTTTTTTGGCATTATAAGCTGCGTATTTTTAGCAGTTTTTTTGTTTAGTATTTTTTATGCCATAGAAACCGAATATAAAATCTTGTTTAGAAACCTGGAGTCCCAGGAGGCTAGCCAGGTAATAGAATGGCTTAAACAAGAGCAGATTCCCTATCGACTCCAAGGAGAGGCTATAATCCTGGTTCCTGAGCATTTGATCTATGATGCTCGCTTAAGGCTTGCAGGAAAGGGTTTGCCAAAAAGCAAAAATACAGGATATGAGATTTTTGATCAAAATCCTCTGCATACCACAGAATTCCTTCAACAGCTTAACTACACAAGAGCCTTACAGGGTGAGCTTAGCAGAACTATAAGCTATCTCGAAGGAGTAGAAAGAGCCACAGTACACATTGCACGCCCCAAACCATCTCTTTTCCAAAGAAAGCAAGAGGCTACAACAGCTTCCCTTGTTTTGCATATCAAGCGTGGCTATGAGCTAGATAAAAAAAGCATCTATGGCATTGCCTATCTGGTTTCTAATTCTGTAGAAGGCTTGCGCCTTGAGGATGTCAATATTTTAGACCAGAACGGACATCTTCTTTTTCAAAAAGAATCCCAAAATTCTTCTCCTTCGGATGAACATGCTCTGGAAATCCAAAAAAATAGAGAAGAGTATCTTAAAAATAAGGCACAGACTTTGCTAGAACAGATTTTAGGGAAAAACAAATCTTTCGTACGAGTCCATGTTGATATGGATCTTACAGAGATAAAAGAGGTAAAAGAAACATACAATCCTGATAGCCAGACAGTACAGAAAGAAACAGTTCGTACCCATAAATCGCGAGAAAATCCTCCTGAAGGGATAACTGGCAGTAAAGAAAGCCTGAAAAAAAATCAGGCAAGCCAGAGACAAAAAGATGAATTCGAGGAAACGAAAGAAACCGAATACGTGATAGACAAAAATATAAAAGAAATCCAGAACAAAACTGGAATTTGCAAAAGGCTTTCTATTGCTCTTGTTTTAGACCAGTCGCTTACAGATAAAGCAGAAAGCATAGGTCGTCTTGTACAGGAAACATTAGGATATCAAAGCAAAAGAGGGGATACATTTCAGGTAACGACGATTGCGTTTCCTACTGAGGAAATTCCTCAATCTCCGCCATCATCTATATTGGAGACTCATTACAGATTCATCATTTTTGCTATAAAAGCAGCTTTAATTGCCTTTTGTATGCTTATCTTGGGAATAGTGCTATTACGGCTTTTGAAAAAGCCCAAAGATATAGTAGAAAATCTTATGGATAAAAAAGAAGTACAAGGATTGCAAGAAAAAACAGGTGCTGATACCGTAGATGTCTCTTTGCAAAATACAGTACAGCAAGTTCGCAAGGTTTCGCAGGAAAATACACAAGATGCAGCAGCCCTCTTGCACCAATGGTTTGAAGAAAAAATTTAATTTATCAGCTAGGCAGAAATAGCTTTAATTGGATATATCCTATGAGTAGCCCTACAGGAAAACAAAAAGTTGCGCTTATCATTTTGCATCTGGAACGGCCAGTAGCTGCCGAAATTCTGAAAACCTTTTCTCAAGAGGAAATCTTAGATTTGGGTTTGACAATGGCAGAGATGGAATCATTCTGTATTGATAAAAATGCAGTGGAAAAAATTCTCAAAGAGTTTGCTTACAAAGCCAAAGAATCCAATTTACTAAGGAATGCACCAAGACAACTATTCGATCTTTTAAAAGATGCGCTGGGCGAACATGCAGCGCAAGAGATTATTCAAAGACTGCAAAGCGAAAAAGGCAAAGTGCGTCCTTTTGAATCCTTAAGACAAATGGATAGCAATACTTTGAGTGCTATTTTACATAGCGAGCATCCACAAACCATTGCTGTAGTGTTGGCACATCTGGATAGCGAAAAGACTTCCGACATTTTGCAAAACCTGACAGAAGAGAAAAGACTGGATGTTATTTCCCGCCTTTTGACCCTGGAAGAATGCTCCCTGGATGTTATGCAGCAGATCAGTGAAATGGTAGCCTCTAAAGCTTCTATACTGGAACAGGGGAGATCGACCATAAAGCTAGAGCTAGGTGAAAGGATCAAGAGTATCGCTGAAGTGTTGAACTATCTAGGCGATTTTGGAGAAAAAGTCGCGTTGAAAAGACTTTATGAAATGTCCCCAGAGATCGCTTCTCAAATTGAGGATCACATGTTTGTTTTCAGCGATTTTCGCTATCTTTCTCCCAGAGAAATACAGCAGGTACTTTCTCAAGTAAGCACGAAAACCATCGCTTATGCCATGAAAGGAATCCCTGAAGATCTGAGAGAGTATATTCTTAACTCTTTAAACAAAAGAATCAGGGAAATCATTATGGATGAAAAAGCTACATTGGGTATGGTGCCTATCAACGATGTACAGGAAGCGCAAAAAGAGGTTGTAAAAATAGCCCGCTCTTTAAGTGAAGCTGGGAAAATACGTATCCGAAAGGCAAAGGATGCCCAGGTAGAAATGGTAGAGTAAAAAATTATGAAAAAACTTTTGTTAAAGCTAAACCAGAATGTCACTGCCATAGCCATTAGTTCTAATACAGAAGGAAAACCGTCAAATTTATCAGCTAACCAGAAAGATATTGAAAAAGAAAAAGAAATAAGCTATCAGGATGGATATCAAAAAGGTATAGAAGATGCGATTGCTGCACTCCAAGAACCAGTAACAAAAATGGTGATGAGATTGGAACAAGAAGCCAGCCAGTTAGAAAAAAAGTGGGATAGTTTTCTAAAAGAATTAGAGCCTCAGATAATCACACTGATTTTGAAAATTGTGGAACAAATTTTGCAAAAAGAAAGAGATTCTGGCAACTATAGCATAGAAAAAATGGTACAGAGAGTGGTTGCAGAAATTAAAGTTTATCCTGATGCGAATATTTTAGAACTTCATTGCAACCCAGAAGATATGAATCTATGGCAAGAAAATATAGAACATGTTCCAGGGGTAAGCTTTATTGCCGATAGTAAAATTCCCAAAAGCGATTGTGTGATTCAGACAAATCTGGGCAAGGTCATTGTTTCCTGGGAAGACCGCTACAAGCAAATAGAAAAGATTTTAACAGAGTATTTAGCATGATGTTAGAAAAATATTATGGCAGGCTGGATAATATTCAGTGGACTCATTGGGAAGGCCGCGTTTGCAGAGTTTCAGGGCTGACTGTAGAATGCACAGGCATCGCTCCTAAGGTAGGAGAAATGTGCGAGGTAATTTCTCAGGATAATCTGCATCGGGTTTTTTGTGAGGTGATTGGTATAGAAGATCGTATCAGCATCCTGATGCCTCTGTCAGATACAGAAGGAATAGGATATGGAGATAGAGTCCTGCCTTATCGAAAGGCACTTTGCGTTTGTGTTGGAGAGTATCTCCAGGGGAGCATTCTGGATGGATATGGAAATGTGATTTCCCCTTTAGATTTACCCAAAGGCAAAGAATTGCCTATCACCAATTCCTGCCCAAACCCTTTGGAAAGACCGCCTATCCGTGATGTCTTTGTGACAGGGGTGAAAGCTATAGACACTCTTTTGACTTGTGGGCGAGGCCAAAGAGTAGGAATCTTTGCAGGCAGTGGTGTCGGCAAGAGTACTTTACTAGGATCTTTGGCAAGAAATAGCGAGGCTGACATTTCTGTCTTTGCCTTGATTGGGGAGAGAGGCAGAGAAGTCAAAAGCTTTATGGATGATATTCTAGGAGAAAAGGGATTAAAAAAGAGTGTTCTGGTCGTAGCAACTTCTGACACTTCCCCTTTACAAAGACTAAAAGGCGTTATGACAGCACTCACTATTGCGGAATTTTTTCGCGACTTGGGAAAAAATGTTCTTTTTTTATGCGATTCCCTGACCCGCGTGGCAATGGCAATTCGGGAAATTGGGCTGGCAAGAAGAGAGCCTCCAGCATTAAGAGGATATCCTCCTTCCCTTTATGGTACATTGTCTAAAATAGTGGAAAGATTGGGAAATACGCCCAAAGGTAGCATAACAAGTTTTCTAACTGTGCTTGTAGAAGGAGAAGATTTTAATGAACCAGTTGCAGATACGGTTCGATCTTTACTGGATGGACATATTGTTTTGAGAAGAGATCTTGCAGAAAAAGGGCATTATCCGCCGATTTCCTTTTTAGAAAGTGTAAGCAGGCTTATGAATGAACTGGTTTTACAAGACCATAAAAAGGCTGCTCAAAAATTTCGTCTTCTTTATCATGCTTATCAATCTGCACAGGAGTTAATCAATATAGGGGCATATAAAGCAGGCAGTAATCCTTTGATTGACGAAGCTATCCAAAAGAATCAAGCAATGAATTCTTTTTTATGCCAGACAAGCGAAGAATCCTTTGATTTTCTAAAAAGTCTCGTAAAATTAAAAGAGGTAGTAGGAGTATGAAAACCTGGACAGACCCATTGATTCGAGTTCATGAACATGAAGAAGAAATAGCCAAAAGCACTCTTTTGGAAATACGTGGACAGATTCATTCCCTGGAAAAACAGATAGATCAGATCAAGACAATCGCGAAAGAAGAAGAAAAGAAAACTATTGAAAAGATTACACAAAGTGTATCTCCTAATTTTCTAGCAAGCTCGTTTTGGTATGGAAGCATTTTGTATTCCAAACAGAAAGGCTTAGAAAAAAACCTCCAGCAATACAAAATGGAAGAAAAAAAATGCCTGGATGAAATTCGCCATATTGCAGAAAAAAGAATTTTACTGGAGGGCATACAGAAAAAACTGATTCTCAAAGCAGAACAGGATGCTTTGCATCAGGAAGGGATTTTTTTGGACGAAGTGAGTTCTTTGCAATGGATGGATTCTGAGAAAAGATTATGAAAATTCTAAAATATTTTTTATGGCTTTTGTTTGTTTTCGTTTGTTTTCTTGCCTTTTGCACGTTGTTGCTCTGGAGGCAAGGGCTTTTAAATGAAAAGACATGGAACTATTTTTTGGGAAAAGAAACAAAAACTATATCTACTGCTTCTGAGGAGTTAAAAGAAAAAAATTACACTTTTACTTTGCCTGCCCCCTTTTCTTTTGAAGAAATTTCCCAGATGTTGAATCATGTACAAAACCTTAAATCGCAATATGAAAAAAAACTTTTGGAATTACAAAAAGAAAAAGAAGAGATCGAAAAAGCAAAAAAAGCTTTAGAAGAACAGAAAAAAGAAACCCAGGCAATGATGGAAAAAGTTACCGCTCTTCTTATGGATGTTCAGGAAAAAAGGCAAATCTGGAAAGAAGAAGTCCTGGAAATGGAAGAAACCGAGCTTCAAAATCTAAAAAAAATGGCAAAGCTTTTTTCTACTATGGAATTAGAAGCTGCTACAAAAAGAATTTCTCAACTAGAAAATCCAATGGGTGCCAAAATACTGTCTCTTATGCCTCCTAAAAATGCTTCTCAAATTTTAAGCCTGATGGATGTGGAAAAAGTAAAAATCATGACAGAGCTGATGCCTAAAACCTCCATCAAATTAAAAAATTCTCTTAATGAGGAAAAGTAAAATATATAACCTTTATAGAGGTTAAATCACATGGATATAGCAACGATTATAGGGCTTTTTTCTGGAATATGTTTAATCGTCATTTCTATTCTTTTAGGAGGAAGTGCAGGGCTTTTTTTCCATGTCCCCTCCTTGATGATTACTGTAGGAGGGACTATGGCTGCTATTTTAATCCAGTTTCCTTTGGAAAAAGTTCTAGGTTTATTTTCTGTAGTGAAAAAAACGATTTTTTTTAACCTTCCTAAGCCCGAAAAGATGATTGAAATTCTTTTGGAATACAATAGTCTTGTAAGGAAAGAGGGAGTGAATGTATTGGAAGATAAAATAGAAAATTTGTATCCTTTTCTTCGCAGCGGACTTCAGATGATTTTAGACAATACAGCAGCAGAGACTATTCGCTCCATTATGATGCGGGAGATAGAATGCAGCCAGGTGAGACATGGTATGGGGAAAAAAATTTTAGATACTATGGGAACCTTTGCACCTGCTTTTGGTATGCTAGGAACAGTAATTGGCCTCGTGCAGATGCTTCAAAGCCTGGAAGATCCATCTCAAATAGGCCAGGGGATGGCTGTTGCACTGATTACTACATTCTATGGGTCTTTTATAGCAAATGTAATCTGTCTTCCCTTAGCAGGGAAGCTAGAGGTAAGAGATTCTGAAGAACAGATTCTCCACGAGCTGCTTATGGAAGGAATTCTAGCAATACAATCAGGGGAGCATCCTTATATTATGAAAGAAAGACTGAAAGCATTTCTCTCTAGTTCAAGAAAAAAGCTTATAGCATAGTCTTTCTCTTTCTTAGCAGGATTGCCTTTGACAGTCCTGTGTTATTCTTCTATTTTAAGATAAGCAACTACGGGAAAATGATCGGAGTATCCTCTTCTATCCTTTGCATCAAAAGAAAGAGGTCTACCATTTTTATCGCACATAAAAGGATAGGAAATAATTTCAAAGCTATCAGGAATATAAGAAAACCCTTTCTTATCCAATAGAGTATAAGAAATAATAATCTGGTCAAAATAGGAAGTAAGATTCACCCAATCTTCTGTTCTTGCAGAGGGTGTAAGATTATAAAGCAAGGATTTTTTATTTTCTCTTTTATGATATGCTATTGCTTTCAGGTAATTTTTGATAGAAGAATCATTAGGATTATCGTTAAAATCTCCTAGGAGAACAATATCAGCATCGGGTTCTTTTGCTAATATTTTATTTATAGTTTCTATACATTTTAAAGCTGCTTGAATACGGCGGTCCTGAGTTTTGGTTTTTCCTCCCAAACGAGAACGCCAATGGTTTACAAAAATGTATAAGACATGCCCTTGTATATCGAATTTTGCAACCAGCATATCTCGTGCGCCTGGGTAAGCTACTTCCCACCTTGCACTGGCAGGATAACGGCTCAGGATTCCTACATCAATTCCTCTGGGGTCAGATCCATCACGATGATAAATATATTTATATTGTAAATGCTTTATATTAGAGTGCCTGGACAACATTTCCAGGATTTTTTTATTTTCTACCTCGCAAATTCCTAATATATCAGGGCCTAAACCGTTATTTACTCTGCGGACAATATCGGTAATGTTATAAAGCTTACTTCTTAATGCAGCATTATCCCATCTCATCTTCCCTCTTGGCGTAAACTCTTCATCTTCCGTAAAAGGATCGTCTTCTGTATCGAAAAGATTTTCTACATTCCACCCCATGACTACAATTCTTTGAGAATTTTTTAACTTTTCAAAGCCTGGATTTCTAGGAGGAAGAGGAATTTCTATAAGGGGCAAGTCTCTATCTTCTTTTTGATTTATAAAAGATAGAGTATTTTCTCTGCCATAATGGGCAAGAAAATACATAAAGGATAAACACAAACACACAAGCAAGACAGCTAAATGTTTTCTGGTTTCCTTAATATCCAATGAAATACTCCTCTAATTTTTTTTCTGTGTTTCTAAATGCAATTCTTCTAAAAATTCTCTAAATATTTCTTCATTGACAGGATTGCATAGAATAAGAGCCTCATGCGCTTTTTTTACTATTTCTATCATCTTATCACGGCTGCATTCTTCGCCTTCTAGAATCTGAAAACACAGTTTAGGTAATTCTACTTTTTCCTTAAGTATTTTCAAAAATTTTGAAATCCCTAGAGAATCCATACATTTTTTGCATTCACGAGTCATGTTGGTCAGCGTCAAATCAACACTTTGCCTATCTTTATTCTTAAAATTGCTGATTTCCAGTAAAATCCCCATAAAAGTACTATCCATACCTTTGCATTGAAAAAAATCTATAATAAAATTTTTAAAGCCTTCCGCTAGCATTTTTTCCACGAAATCATGAAACAGATGAGTGTTGTTTTTGGTAGCCATGCCTTCTACAAGAATTAGAATGTTTTTCTCGTAGGTAGCGATATGAAATTTGCCATTAGAATGGATCATAAGCTTATTTTCCTTTTTTAAACAGTTCCTCATAAATTTGAGTTAGCAGATACAAAAAACAACGCAGATTTATAGTCAATAGGAAATATATAGTTTTGTTTATGTTTGGTTTGATTAGAAAAGCCCATAATGAGGGAATAAATGGAAATGGATATAGGGAAAGGGCTATTCTGGAAGGACGCAACGCGTCAATAAAAAAGACTCTCCCATACTTTTGTTGTATGGGAGAAAGAAGCAATGAATGAAATTTCAAAAAATATCAAAACCAAAACAGAAGATGTATAGAAAGGATTTTAGTAGAAAAAAATTACTTAGGCTCAACGAGTTCGCCTTCTTTTGCTGTATTTTTTTCTAGATCTTCTAAGTCATCCAAAATGTCGACAGGCTTCGATGGTACTTCTACCTTAGGATTTTCTATCTTGGGTGCTACTGGAGCCACAGTTTCTGTTTTTTTAGGCTCTACTTTTTTATTTGTATCCTGGACAGGCTTTTGTTCTGGTTCTACTTCTTTTACAGGCTCTGGTAAAGGATCAGGCTCTAAAATTATGTTGTGCTGCTCTAAAGGATTTATCTGCCCTTGCTGATTTCCATCCAAAGGAATTGGCCTTACTTGAGGTCTGGAATAAAGATGGCATAAATAGGCTAGCTCTTCAAGTTCTAAATCTTTAGAATTGATAGCATGTGCCTTTTTTAACTCTTCAATGGCAGAATAATAGGATTTTTTTTCGTATATATAATATTTTGCCATTGCTTTATGCAACATAACCTTGATATCATCAGGTGGCTCACTTTCAAATACCTTTTGAAATAATGCAATGGCTTCTTTGAATTCACGCTGCTTATAATGTTTTAAAGCTTTGTTGAGTAGCTTTAAATTATGAATATTAAGATTACCAGGAATAATGCTGCCCCATACAACTCGAATAAAAGGCTTTCCAGCGAAAAAACCTTCTACTTGGGCAAGGATACAAACAGTCTGGAAGCTCTCTAACTTCTGAAAAAATCTAAATTCAGGATTGTCTTTTTCGACATAAAAATAGGGAAATATTTTATCAAAACCTGCTGGATCCCATATATGGCTTTGAACATCCCATGCACTGAAATTCCAGAAAACATCAGGGCTAAAACGAGTACGATAGGGAATATACACATCGCCTGGTTCAAAAAAACGGATAGGAATGCGCACTGGAACACCTATCCATGTTTCTGGTTTTTCCAGGATTTCAGATAAAGTGACTTCTGTCGCAGAGCTAAAACGATCTGCCCAATCCGCATAGATGCCTATATTGATGAGCCAGATAAAGGCTAAGAAAATTTTTACTTTCTGTTGAAACTTCCCCATAGAAATCTGCCTTTCAAAACGTAAATTTTTATGCTTTTCAAAACAGTAACGTATTTGACATTGTCGACACTTTTCCAGTAAATCTAAATATAGAGTCAGGATATTTTAGTCTACTTAAAAAATAGTGCTAGTCAAGGAAATTTTTTTTTATAGAAGTTTGAAAAATAAACTATGAAGGAAGAATATGTAGAAAAAAAAAATCCAGAATGATTATGAAAACCATCCTGGATTTTTTTGTGAAAAAATCTTTGAGAGTTTTGCCAGAGGAGGGACTTGAACCCACACAGCCGTAAAGACTACTAGATTTTGAGTCTAGCGCGTCTGCCAATTTCGCCACTCTGGCTGACTTATCGAAGTATAATATAGCATATTTTTTTATTTTGTCAATAAAAATTTTATTTTTTTTTCCCACCCTCCGATTTTGCCTTCTTTGCGTCCTCACAAATTGACAATTGAATCATCATATTTTCTCTTTACAAAGCCTACATTTTTGCTTGATAGATAATGCTTTGTTTGGTATTGTAGCTATATAAAAATAAAATTTAAACAGGAAAGGCAAATTTTATGGACATGGAACAATGGGCTTTTGCCCAAAAGACCGTGCAACTAAAATATCTTCCAGCGGAAGAGGTTCAGGAAGCTTGGGAAATTTCACAAAAGCAAAGTATACCTTTGGCCTCTTTTTTTCTTAGAGAAAAGATACTTTCCCAAAAAGAGATCAACCATATTGAAAATGCTATGCAACTAGATCAACAGGCAGAGCAGGAAAAAACAAACTATCTGGTGGGAGAAAAAGATACGGCAGAATTCTCTGAGCGTGCTACTGCTCAAGAAATCCAGAGAGAATGGAACAGGTATAAAATAGAAAAAAAATTGGGGGAAGGAGGCATGGGGGTAGTATATAAAGCCTATGATACCAGGCTAGAACGCTATGTTGCCCTCAAGGTTTTACAAAACCAAAGCGAAATGCTGATGGATCGTTTTTTGGTTGAGGCAAAGGCTATTTCCAGGCTCAAGCATCCCAATATTGTCAATCTCTATGATATCCATAAAGAAAATGGGATATATTTTTTCACTATGGACTATATCGATGGGGCTTCTCTGGAAGAAATTTTGAGAAGACAAAAGATTCCAAGACAAGAGTATCTGGAAATCATGGTCAAAATATGCCATGCTATGGACTATGCTCATAAAAGTGGTGTAATCCATAGAGACATAAAGCCTGGGAACATCATGATCTCTAACAGAGGCGAACCATATATCATGGATTTTGGGCTTGCTAAAATCGTAGAGGAAAAAGGGAAAAAACTATCGCAGACAGGTATGCCTCTAGGAACACCAGCGTATATGCCACCAGAGCAGGCATCTGGCAAAAATGGAACTGCTTTGAGTGATGTCTATTCTCTTGGTGCCCTGCTCTATCGCTTGCTTACAGGCAAAGAGCCTTTCTATGGTGATACAGTCATGAAAATCCTCAAACAGGTTTTGGAAAAAGACCCGCTAAAGCCTTCCTATATAAAACCAGTCCCCAGGGATCTGGAAATCATTTGCTGCAAAGCTATGGAAAAAGATCCCATGAGACGGTATAGCGATGCTCAAAAAATGGCTGATGATATACAAAGATTCTTGCATCGAGAGCCAATTCTAGCAAGGCCAGCTTCTTTTGGCTATCTTCTGTATCGAAAGATAAGCAAGAATTGGATGCTTTCTGGAAGCATAGCAATTTGCATTTTCATGGTTGTTTTCTTTTTTTTTCTCTTTCAATATCAGAGCTATCAGGAGAAAAACAAAAGGGCGAAAGAAATCCAGTCTGTTTTTTGGGAGAATGTCCAGAAAGCACGAGAATCTATATCTTCCAGTCAAAGGGGAGGGCACGATTTTTTAACACAGGAAGAAATTCTGAAAAACTATGAATCTGTACGTCTGTATTCAGCGTCAATAGAAATGGGAATGCGCTCGGAATTCCAGGACAGCTTACTTCCTGTCCTTTCTGCTGCGAGAAAAGAAAGAGAGAGCATTCTTCTGAAACTTCAAAAGGATGCAGAGCATTTCCATAAAAAACAGTTTTGCCAAAAGGCGATTGAAAAATACCAGGCATTAAAAAATATCCTCTATACATTGGATGAAACGCCTCATTCCTTAAGCCAGAAACATATAGATTCCCTGCTTTCTTCTCTCTATACGCAGCTCTGGAAAGCTCAAAGATTGCAAGACCAGGCCAAAACCATCTTTTACAACAGCAATTCTTCTGTGCAGGATATACAAAAAGCCATCCAGATTCTAACAGATTCCAGTGAAAGCAATCAGGAAAGCCATGATACATTCTACCTTAGGGCAAGACTCTATGAAAGGTTGTCACAAAAAGAAAACGCTATCCAGGATTTTCAAGCTTGCCTTGCTCTGCGAAAGGATGCTTTCGCTGCCAAATACTATCTTATCAAGATGCAGGCTAAAGAGTATATGGCATCCACAGAAAAACAAAGAGAACTGGAAGAGTACCTGAAGGAATTTTTTTCTGCTATACAGGAAATAAAATACCAGCAAGAGGAAAAGGCGTATTATTTTATGATTGAAGCATACCAGGCTATGTTCAACCATAATCGCGACATTGCTCAAAAAAGCATAAAAAAAGCCCAGGAAGAATCCCCGCTTCTGGCAGAATCCTTTTATACAGAAGCAAATTTTATGACATACTTTCTTCAGTATGAAGAAGAAATCAGGCTTGACGCAGAACACACACAAAACAATATCCAGGCATACTACAATTTCGGAAAGGCCAAAAAATCTTTACAGCGAGCCATAGACCTCGACCCAACAAATCTTTTGAGCTATACACTACGAGGCAAGATGGCAATGGAAATTTTTGCTTTTCAGGATGCGATAAAAGATTTTTCCTTTGTTCTCTCGCATCAGCCCAATGCTTATTGTTATTGGCTAAGAGCTGTTACATATCTTAGTTTGGGGGAGCTAGAATCTGCTCTTGCCGACTTCCAGAAGATAAAGAAAGACTATAAAGTCTGTAATCTATGGATAGATTTCATGATTTTTTCTCTTTTAGAAAAGCTTCAGAGAGAGTCTCAGGAATTTTTAAGGGAATGGAAAAAGGAAAATTTTTCCAGGGAATTTCAGGAACTCAAAGAGGTATTGTCCCTGGAAAGCCTCAATAAAAAAGAATACGAGATATTGCAACCTTACAAAACAAAAGAATTCAGAATATTTTTTAAAATTCCCTTTATTATTATGGCAATGAAATCAGGCATTTCCACAGAAGAAATCCTGGAAATTTATAAAAATACGGAAAAAGCGAAATCCAATATGCTCTGGGATGCTGTTCCACATATTTTTAAAAACCAAAAAAAGCTTGCGGAATTTTTCCTGGCACAGGATATTTTTTCTTTTCCTCTGAGTGCCGACAAGCTCTGGGTATTGCGGTTTTTGCAAGAAAGAATTCATGTTATTGGGGATGTTCCTTTTGATTCTCTCTATGCACAACTCTTCCGATTCATAGTCGGCTACATGATGGAAGATACAGTGATACTTGATAAATTCAATCGGATTTATAAGAAAATTATGGGATATCGAACCTCGATGGAAGTTTTTTGCTCTGTGATCTACCGATGTACTCTTTTTAGGCAGCAAAATCTTCTGCGCAGCCTGCCTTCCATGGAATACGCAGAATCCTATTATTACAGAGGTATGCTGGCCTTTCAGGAGCAGAGATGGGAAGACGCTATGGAGGATATTCATATTGCCCTTGCTCTTTGCTCTACGGAAAATAAATACCATTATGCTATGGCCAAGGTGATGGCTTGCAGTCTACCTACCCATAAAGAGAAATCTTCCAAGAGCTATCTTTCTCGCATTCTATATCATCTGGAACAGGCTATATCTAAGGGCTTAAACCCTCTGAATACTCCACTCCAGGACGACGTTTTTTCTGCCCTTTATGAAGATGTCAGCAAGTTGGTAAAAAAATATGAGCAGAGTATAGACCAGGAAAATTGGGAGAAACTCTGGGTTTTCCGAAAGCAAAAAAATTATAAAGAATACGATGCTATTTATAAAAATTTTTGGAATCAGGAATGTCTAGTTTTTTTGGGAGAAGAGATTTCTGCCCAGAGAGAGCAGGAATATGAGAAATGGATGTCGGCTATAAAAAATTTACCCCAGGATCAAAGGAAAGAGAAATGGGAAGAACAGATTTCCGAAGCCTTGCCTCGCCAAAAAGAAAAAATCGAACAAGAACTCAAAACCCTTTGCCTGTCCTCCCAGAAAATTCTTCGTGTTTCTGCCCAGGGAGATGGGGATATAAAAGGACTTCAGGATGCCATTGATATAGCAGGCTATGGAACTACAATCCAGGTTTTGCCAGGAAATTACCAGGGGCCTTTTGTCTTGAAAAGCGGTATCTCTTTGGTGGGCGCAGGAGAAAAGACAATACTCTCTGCCCTGGGCGAACATATTATTACAGCAACGGATGTCAGAGAATGTAGAGTAGAAAACTTCCATATCGTTGGTCATATCCACCTTAGACATAGCCATATTCTATGGAAAAATAACCAACTGGAAAACAATGCAAGTCTTTCCTTCTATTGCTTTGGCATACATGGAAGCTCGGATATCAGCATCGAAAAATGCACGATAAAAGGTGCCCTTTTATGCTCTCAATACAGCACGCTCAAAATGATTGCAAATGATTTGCTGGATTCGCCATCCAAAGACGATGCACGTATCATTCTTTCTGGCCATGCAAAAGCCTTTTTAGAGCAAAATACTATCAAAGCAAATCAATCCAAAGGAATCCTGCTCCTGGAACAATCCACTGCCAGATGCCATAAAAATCAGATACACTTTGCTACGTATGCTATCTTCCTGCAAGACCATGCTCTTTTGGAAATGGAAGAAAACATTCTGACTCAAAACCACACAGGCATTTTTTGCAGTAAAGAATCCAGAGCAAAAATCTATAAAAATAATATCTCTTCGAATAGCCAGTATGGCATCTATTTCATCAAACCAGGCAATATCGAAGAGAAAGAAAATCTTTTTTATGAAAATGCCAAGGGAAATTTTTTCTCAGAGCAAACAAAACAATGATCTAATTTTTTTTGTTGCTCTTTATGAAATGCTGACAGGAGTGGAAAGTTTCCATAATTTAAAGCGCAAATAAACAAATACGACTGTACAAAAGAAAAAAATACAGAGGCTGACAAACTGTCCTGCTGTTAAGTAGGTACCAAGGAAAGGAGGTGTATCGCCTCGAAGCATTTCTACCAAAAATCTTCCTATTCCATAAAAAATACAGAAAAATAGAGTTGCTTCCCCTTCGTAGCGGCGTTTTGGATAGAACCAACACAAAAGGAAAAACAGGAATATCCCTTTGAAGGAAGACAAAATCTGCGTTGCATATACAGGCGGAAATATTTTATGATAAATATCCAGGGGCAAATAGTCTTGTAGATGCTTCAAAATTTTTTTCTTCCCATGAGGTAGATCCAACCAGAAATGGATTTCTTTAGGTGCATATTTTTTCCAAAGGTATTCTATGTCCATTGTTTTAAGATGGACGCTCTCTGCAACAATAGAGTTAGAAGGAAAATGGACAGCGAGCAAAGAATCTTCTGAGCAAACTTTTCCATAGCAGCATCCATTGAGAAAGCATCCTATTCTTGCAAAAGAAAGAGCAATAGCTACCGAGAATGCCAGTATATCGAAAACTTTCAGAACAGGGATCTTTTTTTGCTTACAATAAATAGCGATGCTTGCAATGGCAAGGAAAAAGCCTCCTAAAAAGACCAGGCCTCCCTTCCAAAGGGCAAAAACATCCCAGGAATACGCAGAGCGAAAGCAATAGCAATGCAGTCCTCTCATGCCTGTAATGATGCAGAAAAAAAGCAAAAGGGAAAAAAGCACTTTTCTGGTGGCTTTATATTCTTTCCAGGAAGAAAAGAAATTTTTGGCATTTTGGATAGAAAAAAACGCAAGCAGCACTAGAAAGAGTGCTTCACAAGGAAATACCAAAGCATCTTTACTATTCTGTATACACGAAAATAAGACAAACAGTGTTATCCCAAGGGCAAATATCGCCTTAGAATTCTTATAGCAAGCCAGAAAAAGAAGAAATCCCAGAATAGCACCCGACCATGATATTCCTTCAAACAAATTCAATATTGTAAAATCAAAATAATGGTTGTATTGTGCAAGGAAAAAAATCCTTGCGCCCAGAATCCCTGATATAATACACAATATGGCCAGATCAAATATCATCGAAGGATCAAGCCCTTTTTGTTTAAAACGATTATAAGCAACAATCATCGCTGCAATAAAACCCACACAAATCATGAATCCATAAGCATAAACAGGAAAAATTCCAACATAAAACAAAACAGGTTTCATACAAAACTACTTTCATGAAAAAATTTATTCTATAACAGATTCTGCTGTGGTGTCAGGATGCTACCATAAAACAGGTGGCTTGCACAAACAATATTTCCAATTTCTTTCTGATTTTTAGAGAATCTGGAAACTTTTTTTGCTTTTTATCATCTAAGCTAAAAAATAAGAATTAAATAAGTTTTACATTTTTTCCCGCAGACTCAAGCAGATGCTATTAACATAGTTTAAAAAAAACATGCATTTTGGTAACCCATTATACTATAATAGGCTAT
>CALKWO010000181.1 GCA_938003875.1 uncultured bacterium | reverse complement strand
CGATTATGATGATTAAATTGTCAATCGAACCCTACATCATTTTGTACCGATGCCACCCCAGGAACATGCCATTCTGGATTCAAAAATAACCTAACCTCTCTCAAAATAGATGTTCCACCAAAAGTGACGGAGAACCATAATTTTGAACTCATCATCTCAATCTTGCGAGGGCATTTTTTTATTTATGCAAACCTATATTGAAATAGAAGGGGCACGGGAACACAATCTGAAGGATGTTCATCTTCAGGTACCCCATTATGCTTTGACAGTTTTTACTGGTATTTCAGGATCAGGGAAGAGTTCCCTGGCATACGATACACTTTACAAAGAAGGGCAAAGGCGATTTATCGAGTCTCTTTCCCCCTATGCACGACAATTTTTAGGACAAATGGAAAAGCCCAAAGTAGATAGAATCGAAGGGCTTTCGCCTGCTGTTTGCATTGACCAGAAGCGTAGAGGATTTAGCTCTCGCTCTACAGTGGGAACAATCACAGAAATCTACGATCATCTCCGTTTGCTTTTTTCGAGACTGGGAACTCCCTATTGCCCTTCCTGCCATGTGGAAGTAGTAACCCAGAACATAGACCAGATCACTTCTGTGATCTTGCAAGAATACAGTGGAGAGCAGGCCTTGATTCTAGCTCCCATGATCGTGGAGCGTAAAGGGGAATATCGCAAAGAACTTGCGGAGTGGAAAAGCGATGGATTCGTGCGTGTCCGTGTGGACGGCAAAGTATATCGACTGGATGAAGAAATTCCCATGCAACGCTATCGCAAGCATTCTTTGGAGCTTGTGATTGACCGTGTTATGCTGGATGCCGAGAACAAAGGGCGGATCACAGAGAGCATGGATCATGCCTTGCAGATTGCCCAGGGGAAAGTGGCAATTGCTCTGGATTCAGGCTTATACCGTATCTTCTCGAAAGAGAGAGCCTGCCCGCAATGCGGTTTCAGTATCCCTGAGCTGGAGCCTCGCCTGTTTTCCTTTAACAACGACCAGGGGGCTTGTCCTTTGTGCCAGGGAAGAGGAGTCGAGGAAAGGTTCGATCCTGATCTGATCGTGCCTGACCAAAATCTTTCTATTTCCCAGGGGGCACTGGAATGTATCAAGAAAGATGGGCAACTGATCTTTTCTACCTATGGTCTGGACCATATTGAAGGCATGGTTGCCCACTATGGGGTTTCTATGGAAACGCCCTGGAAGGAAACATCGGAAAATTTCCGCAATGCCGTGCTTTGGGGCACGCAGGCCCATCCTCCCGAAGAAAACAAAAAGAATAAAAAATCCGTGCCTGTTTTCCCAGGTTTGATTCCGCTTATGGATAAGGTATATTCCCAGTGGAACTTACCTCAATACAGACGATTCATGCAGATTTCCGTTTGCAAGGACTGCCATGGCATGAGGCTGAAAAAGGAAAGCCTGCACGTTCTGTTTCGGGAAAAGAATATTGCTCAGCTTTCGGCTATGACCACAGAGGAACTTCTGGCATTCTTTCGCTCTCTCAGCCTGAAAGAAGAAGAAAAGACCATTGGCAAGGAAATTTTCAAGGAAATCGAAGCCCGCTTGCGTTTTCTCGTCCATGTAGGACTGCCTTATCTTACTCTGGAAAGAAGAGCCAATACCCTGGCTGGCGGCGAAATGCAGAGAATCAGGCTTGCCAGGCAACTGGGAGCCAATTTGCAAGGCGTTTTGTACATTCTCGACGAACCCTCGATTGGGCTTCATCCCAGAGACAATGCCCGTCTTCTCAAGGCATTGGGAGATTTACGAGATAGCGGGAATACGGTTGTCGTCATTGAACACGATGAAGAGACTATGCGGGCTGCTGATCTGATTGTTGACATTGGCCCAGGAGCAGGATCGCATGGAGGAGAAATCGTTGTGAAGGGTGATCTGGAAACCATACAGAAAAGCGATATTTCTCCCACAGGACGCTATCTCTCCCACAAAGAGGAGATTCCTCTGCCAGAATCCAGGCGCAAGCCATCTCATGGATTTCTGAAGCTCTCTGGCGTGTCTGCCAATAATCTTAAGGACATCGCCGTAGAAATCCCATTGGGTATGTTTGTCGTGGTTACAGGCGTTTCTGGAAGTGGTAAGTCAACGCTTGTGGACGATGTGCTTCATAAAGCCCTCGCAAGAGAGCTTCACGGAAGCGGAGAGATTCCTGGCAAATTCAAAGAAATTCAGGGAATCGAGCATCTGGACAAGGTTATTGAAGTAGACCAGTCTCCGATTGGAAGAACGCCCAGAAGCAATCCTGTAACATACATCAAGGTATTCGATGAAATCCGCAATCTCTTTGCCCTCTTGCCAGAAGCCAAAGTGCGTGGCTATAGTCCTGGCAGGTTTTCTTTCAACGTATCGGGAGGACGCTGCGAGCATTGCCAGGGAGCTGGCTATAAGGAAATCGAAATGCAGTTTCTGGCGAATGTCCTGATTCCCTGTGAAGAATGCAATGAAAGGCGTTTCAATCGGGAAACCCTGGAAATACAGTATAAAGGCAAAAATATCTTCGAAATACTGGACATGACAGTAGCCGAGGCCTGTGAATTTTTCGCCCATCATCCGAAAATCGCTCCTGTCCTGGAAACGCTTCTGGATGTAGGCATGGGATATATCAAGCTAGGCCAGCCATCTCCTACGCTGTCAGGAGGCGAAGCCCAAAGAATCAAGCTGGTCAGGGAATTAAGACGAAGGGACACAGGGAAAACCCTGTATATTCTCGATGAGCCGACGACAGGCCTACACTTTGCCGATATAAAAAAGCTCCTCTATGCATTGAATAAGCTGGTAAGCAAAGGAAACAGCGTTCTTGTGATCGAGCATAACCTGGATGTCATCAAGGTAGCGGACTGGCTTATTGATCTTGGACCAGAGGGAGGCGAAGGAGGCGGAAGAATCGTAGCGGCAGGCACGCCAGAAACCATCATGGCATGTCCGCAATCGTATACGGGAATCGCTCTCAAAAGCTATATGGATCATACCATCTCCGTATATCCAAAGCAAAAGATACAAAAAGCCCAGAGCAGGGATATGATGATTTATGGTGCTTCCAAGCACAATCTCAAAAACATCACAGTCCGCATCCCCAAGGAAAAGATGACTGTGGTCACAGGAGTATCGGGAAGTGGTAAGTCCTCTCTTGTCTTCGATACCCTTTTTGCAGAAGGCCAGAGGGCATTTCTGGAATCTCTTTCGACCTATGCCCGACGCTTTTTGGGAAGGCTGGATCATGGAGACGTAGACAGCGTGGAAGGTCTGGCACCTGCCATAGCCATTGACCAAAAGAGCATTTCCGCTAACCCCAGGTCTACTGTAGCCACAATGACGGAGATTTACGATTATTTGCGTATTCTTTATGCAAGGGCGGGAACAGCCCATTGTCCTAAATGCGACAGTCCATTGAAGGCATATACGCCCACATCGGCTGCTATGGAGATCGTTTCCCATCCAGACAAAGGATATGGCATGGTGCTGGCTCCCTTGTATTTCCCTGGTACAAAGAAATTCTTTACCCTGGATTCGCCCAGTGCTCTGCGGGAATATGCAACGCACCTTCTGTCCAAAGGCTTTACTCGTGTACTCATAGGCGGAGAACAGCATCGTCTGGATGATCTGCCAAAAGAGCTTAGCAAGCGAGTTCCCATCCATCTGATTATAGATCGCCTAAAAAATGAACCAGAAAATGCCACGAGAATGGCAGAAGCTATGGAAAATGCTTTTGCAACAGGACACAAGGTCGCCTTTTTCTATCTGGAAAGTGAAAAGCGAGCAAAATCTTTTTGCACCATACCTGCTTGTGTGGAATGCGACTATTATCAGGAAGAAGAATTGCACCCTCGCATGTTTTCCTTCAATCACTATCAGGGTGCGTGCTCGAAATGCGATGGTCTTGGCTTTGTAGGCGAAGAAGATACCTGCCCTGAATGCGAGGGAGCGAGGCTTAAGGCTCAATATCTGTGCATCAAGGTACAAGGACTTTCCATCAGCGATTTTTGCAAGCTCAAAGTGGATGAATCCCTGGAATTTCTCGGAGAGCTTCATCTCGATAAAAACCGCGCTGTCATTGCCCAGGACGTTGTCAAGGAAATCAAGAATCGCCTGCATTTCCTTGCAGATGTAGGACTTCATTACCTGAGCCTGGAAAGAAGAGGAAATACACTGTCAGGTGGAGAAGCTCAAAGAATAAGGCTTGCTACACAAATTGGCAACAGACTCGTTGGCGTTCTCTATGTCCTGGATGAACCTACCGTTGGTCTGCACCAGAGAGATACGGAAAAGCTACTCGGAACATTGCGCAGCCTTGTTGACAATGGCAATACTGTCGTCATGGTAGAGCATGATCCCCAGTGCATCCAAAGCGCAGATCATATCATAGAGATGGGGCCAGGAGCTGGCTCTCAGGGCGGTAAAATTGTGGTAGAGGGAAAAATCGAAGACATTGCTAGATGCACTCTTTCTCCTACAGGAATGTACCTTTCAGGTACAATGAAGACGCAATCCCGTTTTGCTTTGCCACCTTCGCAAAAGCATCTGAGAATAGAAAAGGCTTCTCTGCATAACCTAAAAGAAATAGATGTGTCTTTTCCCCTGGAAAGGCTGACCGTGGTTACAGGCGTATCAGGAAGCGGAAAATCCTCGCTGGTCATAGACATTCTCCAAAATGCTCTTATGAAACAGCAAAGCATTTTCAGCAAAGACATCATTTCAGGGAAACCAGAAGAAGGCTTCGAACGGATTACAGGACTCAAGAATCTCTCTCGTCTGGTTGTTGTGGATCAATCCCCTCTTTCCCGTACACCCAGATCCAATCCAGCAACCTATTGCGATATTTTTACTCCTATCCGCACGCTCTTTGCCACCATGCCAGGAGCCAAAGCCAGAGGCTTCAACGCAGGGCGTTTTTCCTTCAACCACCCAGGTGGGCGATGCGAAGTATGCGAAGGAAGAGGGCTGGTTCAGGTAGAAATGCACTTCCTCTCCGATGTATGGGTACCCTGCAAGGCATGCCAGGGCAAACGCTATCTCTCCGAAATACTGGCAGTACACTACAAAGGCAAAAATATTGCCCAGGTTCTGGAAATGGACATCAACGAAGCTATGGAATTCTTCCAGGCACAGCCATCCATTATCAGAAGGCTCAAAATCCTCCAGGACATAGGACTTGGATACCTGAAACTAGGGCAAGCCACCAGCACACTTTCAGGAGGCGAAGCCCAAAGGCTAAAACTAGCAGCAGAACTAGGCTCCCCTGGCCTGGGACAGACGCTCTATCTTATGGATGAACCAACCACAGGCCTACACGCAGCCGATGTCCAAACCCTTCTCTCCGTGATGGACAGGCTTGTCAAAACAGGAAACAGCGTCATAGTCATAGAACACAACCTGGATGTCATTGCCAATGCCGACTGGCTCATCGATCTCGGCCCAGAAGGCGGCGAACAAGGCGGAACCCTGGTTTACGCTGGCAACCCCAAAGGAATCCTGGATAAACAACAAAGCCACACAGCCCAAAGCCTACAAAAATTCCTGGGGAAAAAGAAAGAAGTCTGCTAATTTGACAATGTTGTGAGCTTATATATTAAGTTTTAACATTTTACCTTGCAAAAGATTGTAGCCGCAGGGTTGCGTCGAAAAAGTCGTGTCTCCTCAAAAGCCGAACGCCAGCGCAATCCCTGCGTCTTTTGCCAATAGAACCTAACGGGATCGAAAGTTTTTAGCTGATCCAGTCAGAAACCATTGCAAGAGGCGCAGGTTTTTTTATTTTTTCTCGCACTTGCATTCATACCTGATCGTAATGTTTGGCTGGGTTGAAAATCTGGTTCCGAAAAAAAGATGGTCTATGGAAAATTCATGGTATTTGGCCGTCCCTGAAAGATAGGCCTCTTTGACATACTGCTTTGGCAGATCGTAGAAAATCTGCCCCTTGGTAAAATCGAATTCTCCCTGAATCTTTTTTCCTTTTTCGATGGGAACCATCTGCACTTTTCCCGATTTAAGGAAGAAAAGAGCAGTGTCGCTGTTTTGATTTTTATCCCGATACAGTTTGATATTTCCTTGTGCTTGATGCTTGAGTCGCGGGTCAAGAACCCCAGCGATAGTTTTTGCATCCACATTCCACGTATCCCCCACATTGATCTTTCTTTTAGGATTATCGCTGTCCCTGAAGATATAGTAATCGCTCAGGTAGAAAGCTCTTTGGATAAGCTCCTTTTCATGCGATGTAATGATTTGATTGCTATCTGATACATCTACTTTGATAAGCCCGATGCCATCTTCGTATTCCAAATCGAAGGTTTTTCCTTCAAGCATCTTCATATTTGGAGGATATCCAAAAACTGCTCCCAGATTCGGATTGGAAAGCATGTTCTGAAATTTTTCGAGATTTTTCTTCCCTAGAATGCGGAACGCAGATTCGATTTGCTCCTGGCTGAAGCGAATTTTTTGTACCTGATTTAAACCCTCTTCTGTTAAAAAAGTCCCTGCATTGATCATTTCCCCTGCAAGAGAGAGAATTTTGCCTATTCCTCTTGCCCCAGGATAAGGGGTTAGTATCAATATCGAGCCTGTGGTTTTCAATCCTTTTTCTACGATTTTCATGAATTCTTTAACAGCTATGAATTCTTCCTTCAAATCCAGATTCAAACGATATTTGGAAAGAAAAAGCATTTCCTGTACCGAGTCGAAATGACGCTTTTCCTTGATTCTATATCCATCATTGGCGGTCACACTGGATACATAATGGACATGGTAGGTATATTTATAGTCTACTTCCGCTTCCATTCCCCAATTTTTATTGATCCCCTGTCCTTCTATAGCACCAAACACAGTACCATCATAAATATGATCTGCCATTCTTGTATCTTTAAATTCTGCAGGGTCTTCGATTTTAGGTGGTATGCTCTCATGGTAAGGTTGTTGAAAGACGGCAACGATATTGAGATTCTTCCTTATCTTGAGCTTTAAGGGATAGTGTCCAACGATATCACCTTCCCACTGCTTAAAAAGATAAGACTGATTGGGCTGCGGATGAATTTTGAGTTCGGTTCCGCAAAGAATTTTTCCATCAGCATCAGGGGAAGGAGTGCAAAGAACCTTACCTGCATTTTCTGGCCTGACGCTGATGGTAATTTTATAGTACTGAGGATGATTGACAGAACTTTCATTATCTTGTTTTTGCAAGGTATTTTTCAAACCTGATTCTCTAAGTTTGTCCAAAAAATGCTCAGAAAAGCCCGCCTTTCTAAGCATTGCCCAATCAATTTCATTCAATTGAATTTTTACATCTTTTTTTTCGATGCTGGCAAGAATCTCTTCCTCTGTCAAAATTTTTCTTGCACTGATAAAATCGGAAACGGTCATTGTCTGAGAGTATAATGCTATAGAAAAAAGTAGAAGGCAAAATGACCAAACTATTTTCATAAGGCAGCCTTTCTTTTCGTAATTTTATTGATTATAAAGCATTTTATTTCTAAAATAGACGTATTCTTCTTTTTCCTGGAATTTTATTGTGATACTTTCTATAAGAAAAGGACGCTTTTCTATATTTTTATTATCACTCAAGTTGCCTTGAAATTCTCTTAAAAAAAAGGTAATTTCATTTCGATTTTTCTTTGATTCTGTCGTTAAGACTATTTTTTCGTTTTGGAGGAAATCCCCAAAATTTCCTTTAAACTCGACTTTATGTTTGGGTTTATAGCTTAGAAAGACTATATTGGGTAGTATTTTTGTTAACTTAGTTTTTATATTTTTTATCTCATTTGGAAAAGCTTCCTGAAGAAATTGATCATAGTCTGTATCAGGCAATATTTCAATCGTAACATTTACTTTAAGAATATCAGAAGTTTTTTTAGAATCAGAATTTTCTTGATAAAATAACGCCCAGGCTTTCCAGATACTAAATTTTTTAATAAAATCGTTTTTTTTATAAGAGCCTTCCTGGTGAGGAAAAAATTCTTCTAATTCCTTTATTTTTTGCTGAATTTTTTCTAATCCATAGCATTTGAATTTTTTGGAATCATTCTCATACTCTTTCCCTCTTTTTAGAGACGATATTATATCATCTATTGTTTTTAGTTCACATTCTTTTGTCCAATTATCTATTTTTTTCTTAAAGTCTTTAAAAGCCTTGCTCTCTTCAAAACAGGCAGTGATTTCGGCATTTTCCTGAATTTCAAATTTATAAGGGTTTTCTTTGGTTTCTAACCCTTTCCATGAGAGAAACACCAATCTTTTATCATTTGTATTTGCTTCAATCATAATCTTAGCTCTATTTGGGTATTCTTTCGCGATTGTCCCGTTTATCTTCTCCTCTTTCCCTTTAAAAGTTACTTGAATGTATGTTTCAGGATGTGATAAAAAAAAAGTAATCTTGTATCTTTTTAAAAAGTCATATATCCCTAATATAACTAGAAAAAAAAGCACCAGCAATATTGTTTTTTTGCATCTGTTTTTTCTTGTGGATAGAGAATAAGATTTTGCTTCCTGGTGAGACTCAGTTTCAATCACTCCTTCCTGGCAGGGCAATGCTATCGTTGCTGGCCTGTCAGGATTAAGAACGATTTCCAGCACTCTCTTTTTTAATTCTTCTTCCTGAGGCAAAAGGGCATGTTTATCTACCAAAACTGCCCTGATTTCAGTATAGTACCTGCCAAAGTCTTCCTCTTTTCCTTCCCGAATGACTCCAAAAAGCTGGTAGGCTTCATCGTTTGAAATTTTTTTTACAAGGATTTCGCCTGGCATCGGGTGTATATTGTCATTCCAGTGATTCATCTGTTGCCTTGCCCATCTTAGAACCTTCTTAGGCACTAATTCTGGAATTAAGACTGTGGCTCCAATCCCTGTAAACCAGCTTTGTATGAGGACAGGATATTCTTTCATCTATTATCCTCCAAATTCAGGAAATTTTTCCTTTGGCTTGATTTCTGATACTTCTAAAAAAACGGTGAGTATTCCGTGATCAAGGCATTTATGTCTTTTAGAAATGCTTTCATGATTTAAAAGATTTCCAATGTCTTCAAATGTTATCTCGCCATAGTCGTCATTTCTAAAGGTATCTCTTTCCAGTATCAGAAATTTCAATTCATAAATGGAGGAAATATCCATATCCTTCGTTATACTGCCTATATTTTTCTTTTCAGGCTTCATATTTTCTGAACTTTCGAATCTTGTATCCCTTTTGGCTTCAGTCAAATAAAATTCTGGGCCTTCACCAGGATCGCTAAATCCTTCAGAGGGCTCGATGGATATAGTAAAATTAACTGTTGCCAGGAAATTTTGCCAATAGTTGTCTATTTGTCGGGCCATGATTTGCTTATGTTGGGCGTTTTTTCTATACTGATCCGACAGGTTTTTCGCTTCTTTGAATTTCCATAGTCTTATATTCTCGCAAATTCCTTCGAATTCCTTTAAGTCATTGCTCCTCATATCGCGAATTTTCTGCTCTGTCTCTTGAAGAAGAGCCTGATGTATCCTGACCAAATAAGATTTCTCGATTTTTTGGAGAAGGATTTTGATTCTATCATCCGCTGATTTATAGCTGCTGAGTTTTTCGATCTTATTTTCCCAGTTTTTTCCCCAATCTTCACATTCTTTGCTTAAATTTTCCATTCGGAATCTTTCCTGGATGAGATTTTGGGATTCATCATAAATTTTAGACTCTTGAAAATAGCGAAAGATGCTTATCGCTTTATATTTGCGATAGTCATGAATATTTTGTAAAAAAACATCCTTTGTCATTTCCCCTTGTTCGAATTTGCACAGAGTGCTTTTCACAGTATAATCTGAAAATACTTCCCAAAAAAAATAGCAACCTAAAATTAAAAGAACAGCTTGCAAAATTTTTTTTCTACGCCTACTGAGAATATTCTGATATTTATGAATATATTGTTCGGCTTCTTCTTTCTCTATTTTTTGGATTCCTTTAGTTTGGAGCAATTCTTTATACTTCTTTATTTTATAATCCAGATTAGAAAATTTTTTCTCGACTTCTGTCTGGATACTTTGGAAGTATTCTTTGCTCATCCGTTCTAAAGATTCCTGAGCTTCTTTGCGAATTTTTTCGTCTATAATCTTTTCAACATGGAGTATCCTCCAGTAGTTCTCCAAAATCTCATGGTATTTGCCCTGATGTTCTATTTCGAAATGAAGGCATTTTTCCCATATTCTCTTTTCGCCCATATCCGCAGCCCATATCATAGGTGCAGTCACGTTAAAGTGCCTAATTTCCTTCGGTGTAGGTTTATCTCCCTCAAAAGAAGATACAGGAAAAACCTCTAGGCAGGGACAAAGATTTTTCAGCTCAGAGTAAAGCTTTTTCAGCCATTCGTTTTGATGAATATAGTCTATAGCCTTCTTTTTCTCGATTTCTGGATCGGTAATATCTCCACTTTTCATCATTCTGTCCCATTTTGTCAAAATGAAAGCGACAGGAATATCAAGCCTGCGCTTACCTTCAAAAAAATAGGCTAACCTGTCTGTAAGCGAATATATTTGCTCTCTATAGTTGAGAATGTAGCGTCCTTCGCTTTGGGCAGGAAGAGCTTCGACGATGATCAGCACAGCCCGTGCATTTTGGAAGAAATAGTAAATTTCTTCTCGCCTGCTATGAAAATCTTCATCAGTCCTTTTTTCTTTACCTTGCAGCTCTTCAATTCTACCTACAAGCAATTCTCCACCATAATCTTGTGTTATGATTTCATAAGAACGAAAAGCCGTATCTATAATAAAATGAAACTGATAAGCAGAAAGAGCGGTAGCATTGGGCAAAATACCTTTTTCGACTAAATCCAAATATTTTTCTTCCAGGATTTTTCTTGTTTTTATAGAAGCAGGCCTTGCGCATCCATAAAGAGACGTGATGTAGCAAGTTTTGCCTGAGCCTCGGACTCCCAGAATGCCAATATAACTGGGAACTCCTAATCTTGCTATTTCTTTTTCCAAAACTTCGAGAATTTGGTTTGCTGCAGGACGTTCCGCAGGATTTTTATTGAGGCATTTCAACAAAATTTCTGCTACTGTTGGAGAAATATTTTTACGAAACAAGGGACGAGGAATGCCATTCTGATGCACCTTTTTCCAGGATTCGAAAGTGTTCTCAATCTCTATTGTATCGTAGGGATAAATACCTGCAAGAAGTTCATAAAGTATGAGTCCTAAGCAATAAATATCGGAAGCAAAGGTAGCCTTTTTTCCTTCTGTTTCTTCAGGGCTTATGTAGATAAAAGAGTCTGTCATATTGCTGTCAAAAACTTTATGCCGAAGTGCGGAAATACCAAAATCTAAAATCCGAATGTTTTGTTCTTTGCCGCACAATGATGGTATCAGGATATGGCTTGGTTTTAAATCCTGGTGAAGATATTCCTGTGAATGAAGATAGCTAACAGCTTCTGTAATGCTATAGGCTAAATGGATAGCTATATCTTTAGTGATAGTACCATTCCCCATTATTTCTTGCAAATTTTTGCCTTCTATATATTCTAATACAATATATGGATCATTTTTTGATATATCTAGCTTTATCCAACGAGAAAATGCCTTATGTTGCAATTTAGCTAAAATTTCTCTCTTATTTTCCAGAAGTTTTATATCTTTTTTTCCATCCGATGATTTCAGCACCTTGACTACAAAAAAATTTTCCGAAGTCTGTTTTTTTTCTCTTGCTTTATAGACGATAGAAGATTCTCCCTGTCCGATCTTTTCCAAAAGCTCGTAGTCGCCTAGTATTTGGAGTGAAGTCTCTTGGGTATTGAGAGAAGCTTTTGTTTCCAACTGCTCTTGAGCCGAATCATTACCACTATTTTGTCCACTTCCTGGATTTTGAAACATGTAAAACCTTTCCAAACAAAGGTATATTTTTTTAGTATTTACATGAACTAATGCTAAAATAATAATCATTATACACATAAACATTCTTTTTTTTCAATCAAATTTCAGGAGAAAATGATATGGAGGTTTCCTGGTGCCCATCATGCTATACAGTGTATAAAATAGAGAAACAATGTTTCTTTTGTAAAGAATCTTCGATTTTTTTAGACGCTGAGGCTATGGAAAGGAAAGGGAGATGGTATGCCTGCTGTTCTCGTAGATATAGAGTTTCTCCTCCTGCACAAACCATAGGAAGAGACGACATGAATACAGGTTTCCTTTTTCCTGAAAGCGATTCTTGCGTAAGCAGTGAACATGCTCTTTTAAAGGTATCTTTTCCTTATATTTTTTTGCAGGATGTCGATGGATCAAATGGCACTTTAATATTCGAAGAAAATTCTATCGAAAGACGTTTAAATCAGGGGGAAGAAGTAAGACTATCTTCTGGCGCAGAAATAAAGTTAGGGAAAGACATTTGTAAGGTCTTTTTGAAATGGATACCCAATGCACTTCCCGATGATGCTATTCAAAATCTAAAAAAAGCTTGTAATGAAATCCTTTTGCCTTTAGTCGGAGAAAGCTATTTAAACGAAGGGGTAAAAATTTTTACGAAGAGCAAGATACACTTTCTTGAAGATTCGACAGAACTAGCGAATGCTGCTGTGACAGCCATAAATCGTAAGCTTTTCTCTGTACTTCCTTTGACTGAAGGCGACAGAATCGTTTTAAAAGGCCAAGAATACGAATACACTGTCAGAAAGCTTATTCCTGCAGCTCCTTTAAATCCGCCTAGAGTTGTTATTCGCAACCTATCTCTCAAGGATCGTCTGCATATCAAGAAGCTTGATATCGAAGAAGGTAGGTTCACCTGCATTATAGGCGTAAGTGGATCAGGGAAAAGCACATTACTCAAGATACTCACAGGATGGCTCAGTCTGCCTAGCGGAATGGCAGAAATGCGGATGCAAGGAGAGGCTATAAGTTTCCAAAAACTTGCAGAACATACAGCCTATGTACCAAGTTATGATATTGTGCATTCTGACTTATGCGTACAAAACAGCCTTTTTTATAGCGTGCGTCTATACGAAGGGGAAATGAACACAGCTAAAATTATCGAAAAAGTCAGGCGCATTTTAAACCAGGTAGGATTGTCAGAAGTGAAAGATAAAAGGATACGAGATTTGAGCAGTGGTCAGAGAAAAAGAATAAATATCGCAACTCAGATGATCCGAGAAAAAGCGTCGTTTTTGATACTAGATGAACCTACTTCGGGGCTGGATGTAGGAAACGACAGGAAAATCATGAAATTGCTCCAAAAACTTTGCAGGCATGGACGCACTGTGGTGTGTGCAACCCACCATCTATCTAATATAGAGCTTTTTGACAGGGTAGTAGTTTTACAAAAAGGCGAAATCCATTATCAGGGAATTCCGGCAGAAGTTGCCATGATAGCTCGAAGCCCTTTAGAAGAAGCGAACTGGGAAAAACTTTATTGCGAGGAAGAAAAAGAGGATGTCGCCTATGATCAAATAGAAATAGGCATTTCCTATTTTCTATTTCCGACATATTCTGCCTGCATTTTATTCCAGCGACGATGTGAAGAGTTTTTTCATCCTAAGGGCATCTGGCAGAATCTTCTCCCTTCAGTCCTGTTAATACCTCTTTTGATCGGAATTATGGTTATATTTGCAAAACCTTTTGCAGGGATTGCAGAGGAAACAAGGTTTTTTCTTTGCTCTGTGGCTTCATTCTGGCTAGGAATGTCTCTAGGCTCTCAAGAATTTCGCAAGGATCGCTATCGTATCTTTCTTCATGAGAAAGACCTTGGGGTAAAGCCAGTCGACTTTTTCTTCGCATATTTTCTCTTTTGTCTCTTTATCAGCCTTTTTCAGACATTTTTTTTATTCATACCAAACATAGGCTATATAGAAAAAGACAGCACTATATGGACTTTTTTTGTTTTCACCTGGGCAATGGGCGTTTCTGGCAGCCTGATAGGCTTGACACTGTCTCTCATAGAAGAGAGATTCAAGATGCCTTGTTCCGTAAGTGTGCCTTGTCTAACCATAATGCAGCTCTTGTTTAGCGAACTCGTGATGGGACAACTGGTACAAAGCGGCCATTCCTATTTCAGTTTTCATTTTAGCGAATTCAGAAATTGGATATATTCGATTACCATTTCGCGCTATCTGGATATGGCATACCGATCTTATCGCAATACACTGGAAGGTATTCCAGAAGGATTTTATGAAAATATCACTGTTTTTTTATGCCTTTTCTCTGTAATACTGATTATACTAGCGTTATTAATCAAAACAGCGCGAAAGGAAGATTAAATCTTTTATTCTTGATGGTTTTATTTATCGTTGCTTGATTCTTTTAAAAATCCAGAAAGTTTACTTCTAGGAAGCAAAGAAAAACTTTCAAATGCTATGTAATATTCGTAACCTATGGCAAAATAGAAAACAAACCAAAAATTTTCAAAAAAAATCAAAAAAAACTTGACAAATCCAACCTGTTATCCTTAAATAAAACTATGTAAAGAAATATCTATTTTTGAAATAGATGCAACAATACTTCTTAGAATTAGAACAATGAGTCTTTTATCAATAGCAACTGATTTGATCGGAAGCTTTTATCAATCAAACAGTTGGTAATTATTCTGAAATAAGTAGGAGGAAAAATATGGGGGTTATCGGGTTTCTATTAATTATAGGTGCAATTGGACAATGCTATAATGTTCTTTTTAACGCCAAAAGCAAAGAATATTGGGAGACAACTTTTTGGGGAGGCAAATTTAAACAAGGATGTATAATTCCTGTCTTTATATTTGCAATTGGAATTGGCATGCTTGGGTATGAAGGAAATACAGACTTAAAAAATAAAAATGACGATATAAAAGTTTACAATATTTTAATGGAAAAATATGAAACAATTCTAAAAATAAATTTTAATGAAATAAAAAAATTTATAGACGATAACCACAAGATTATTATGCTTATGAATAAAAGTAAAAAAGAAAATTTTTATAAGCTTTTACTTTTAGTAATAGAGGAAGAAGTTGAAAAAAATAAAGAATTGTCAAAAGGAATGGAAGGATTTAAAACGGGAAATATGATGCCAAATGACATTTCATATAAAATCAACGAAAAGAAAAAAGAAATTTCCCGCAACGAAAAAAAGATTGAGGCTTTGTTAGAAGGAAAAGAATATTGGCAAGAAATTTTTAATAAATAGTCATTCAGTCAGTAACAGTATTATTTGTATTTTTTAAGAAAGGCTTTTATGAAAACCATTTTGTTTTTATTTTGTTTTCTTGCATTGGGATGTAGTCACAGAGTAATAGATTTTACAATGATTTCGACAAAAAATTTTGATGTTTCCAAAAAACATACAAAGCTAAACAATAGAGTTACAGGGAAAGATATGGTTCCCATTATAATTTTTATTCCATGTGGCTCTCCAGATATCAAAGAAGCTATAGATAAAGCAATAGAAAAAACGCCCGGCTGTGTAGCTCTGGCGGATGGTGTTTTATATGAAAAATTTTGGTATATTCCATATATTTATGGGCAAAGCTGGTATGAGATAGAGGGAACTCCTGTAATGATAGAAGAAAATGAGGAAAAATGGGAAAGAGAACCAGTTTTAAAACAAAAAGGCAAGACTGAAACTTCTGAAAATGTGAAAGAAATAGAAGATGGCGAAAAAAAATTTACTATCATTAAGAAAGATGGCCATGTCAGCATAATTCAAAAGGAATAGCTCCAATCCTGGCAGAGCAGCCAGGATTACAAGTAAGAAAGTACACAAAATAAAGATAAAACCAAACTCAATTTAGGCAATCTATACAATCATCGGTTTTCTGACCGACCTGCCTCATTTTATTTACGAATTTTTCTTTTTTTTACCCTATAAATGTTGAGAGGATATAGCTACTCTGCGGGTGTCCACCACTCCGCTACAAGTGATTTTTTGTATATGTTTTTTCACAATTTTTATTGAGGCTAGTTTGTCCCCATAGTGTGTTTGCCTTAAAAAACAATAAAGCAAATATCCTGGATATGGATTCTTGCATAGAATGTGGAGCATGTGCCAAAAATTGTCCTGTTGAAGCCATTCATGTTAGAGCAGGCGTGGGTTGTGCAACGCGCATTATAATGACTATACTTTTGCAGATTTTTTTAATATGAATGGGATTTGAAAAAGAAAGAAGATAAAATCTCCTAAAAATAAGTTGTTATAAATAAAGGAGATTTTTATGAGTGTGCCACGTTGCCTATAAGTAAATCAACTGCGATAAATAAAGA
>CALKWO010000180.1 GCA_938003875.1 uncultured bacterium | reverse complement strand
AAAAGACCGCATGCTGCACCAATATCTTCTCCTCGCGATTTTCGGATGGTGGCACGAATTCCTTTGGATGTCAGATATGACTGGAATTGCCTTATGGTAGCATCTTTTGCTCCTTGTAACGGACTGTTAGGCAGAGAATGGTAATGCAAAAGATTCACTCTGCAACAAAGACCAGAGAGTATCCTTGTCAGTTCTTTGCTGTGGCGAGGTGTATCGTTATAATCTTGAAAAACAAGATATTCGAATGTGAGTCGTCTCTGTTTTCCAAAATCATAGGGGCGAAGAAGAGCGAGCAAATCTTCCAGAGGATATTCTTTGCTGGCTGGTAACAATCTGCATCTTTCTTCCTGGAAAGGAGAATGCAGGCTGATGGCAAGATGGCAGCAGCTTTTTTCTAAAAATCGTTTTAGCCCTGGTAAAACACCTATTGTCGAGAGGGTGATTCTGTAGGGACTTTTTTCATATCCATATTGATCTGTGAGAATTTCCAGGCTCTGGAACACATTGTCTTCATTGTCCAAAGGCTCGCCCATACCCATATAGACCAAATTGGTGATGCTATCCCGACAGGGCAGGCTGGCATACTGGTTCAAAATCTCTGCCACACCAAGATTTCCCGATAGCCCTTGTCTTCCTGTAAGACAAAAGGCACATCCTCTTTTACAGCCTACCTGAGTCGAAAGGCATAGGGTCATCCGTTCTTCATCGGGAATCACAGCGGATTCTATGAAACCATTTTCTGCTGGAAACAGATATTTCCTGGTTCCATCCTGAGAAATGGCCTCTTTTTCTGCTGGGGATACTCCTGTGCTGAACTTTTCTGAAAGACTTTGTCTGATTTTCTTGGGGATGTTGCTCATATCGGAAAAATTATACAAATGGCGATGATAAAGCCAATCGCAAATCTGCTTTGCCGTATATGATGGATATTTTTCTTCAAGGCATATTTTTTGTATCTGTGCAAGCGTTTTACCGAAAAGAGATTCTTTCATGAATTTTTCCTATTTTTTGGAATCATGGGAGGGAATGGTTTCCATCTGGACATCCTTTCCCTGTGTGAAAAAGCGTCGTTCTTTGATATGATACCATACCATAGGGGATTTCATCAAGAAATCTTTAGAACGAATTTGCACAAAAGGATGGGCCATGAGAAAAGCCTGTTCGCTTTTTTCGTTCCAGCGCATCTGGTCGGCAAGGGCAATGCTTCCTTGGGAAGAGATTTCCACATTTTCATAAGCAATGAGGCTGGTAATCTTGTTATCCTCCAAAAGGACGCTCATTTTTTTGCATTTCATGGTATCGGAATCTCTTTTAACCAAAACATCTTCATTCCATTGGATTTCTTTTTTTTCTTGACTGTAGACCACTGTGCCCTGTGTAAAAATTTCCAGAGGCTGATCGGATTTTTCCATGCCTTTCAGGTTAGTATTGGTCTGTGCAATCGTTATAGTAGATGGCCCCTGGCATAGAATTTCTTTTTTTTGAGTAGAAAATACAAACTCTTTAGAAGCAATGGAATTTCCATCATAAAAGATTTCTGCTGGTTCCCCATGAAGTACCCCTTGCTGGTTCGTATAGCGAATCTGGTTTCCTTTGGCTTCCAGGGAATGAGGATTTTGCTCGTTTTGCGATTTCTTGATAAAAACCTGCCCCTGGGTTTCAAAAGAGCGGATATTTTTTTCTTTTGTATTGAGTTCTGCATGGATTTCCTGAGCTTTGAGGAGATATTTCTCTGATTTTCCTGAAGACTCTGGATTTGCTTTTTTGTCCAGACCTTGCAGAAAAGCAAAATCCTTTCCTGAGGTTGTGAACACAAGCTCTACACCTTTTATGGCAGATACCTTTTCCGTGCCTCGCCAATAGGTGATGGAAGGTGCTGTAAGGCTGTTTTCTTTGCCATTTTCTTGCCATACATGTGCAGGAGTTCCCTGAATTTCCAGGCAATCTTCTTTTTTATAATACCGCAATTCTTTGCCTGTTGCAGAGATTTCTTTGCTTTCGAGTTTTACTGGTTCGCCAAAGGCTTCAAAAATTTCTCTTTCTGTATAGTACTGTAAAATATTGCCAGAAATTTTTCCATCCTGGGTTTCTGTAAAAACATTCTGCGATAGAGTTAAAAGATTTTCTCCCTGAGATTCCCTGTATAGCAATTCTTGTGCATTGCCTTTGGCTTCTTTGGTTTCCCATTGCACATTTTCTTGTGCTTTCAAATAGGATATTCCCATTTTTTTGGTTTTAGGATGGGGCGACATACGGACAAAAAGCTTCTGAGAATAAAATTTTCCCAGGACATCTTTTGTCTTACTGGTATAGCGGGTAACTACGACATTGTTTTGTGTCTTATAGGAAAGAGATCTTGTGCCTTTTTCTTTGAGCATTCTCAACTGCATAGGCTCTTTGGCGGAGATTTCCAGATCCTCACTATTTTTGGTTTGTTTTTTTTCTTTTTCTGGAGACAGACCAGAAAAGCCTGTGGTAATTCTATTTTCCTGGGATTCTATATTTTCTATGAATAAAACAGGATTCCCTTCCAGATGAATTCTCGATTCTTCCTTAGAAATACGCTGCCATTGGAAAAAATCTCCTCTAGCATGCCCTCTGTCATGAGTGATAACGGTATTTTGGTATGCCTTAAAGGATTGGGGCACACGGCGGTTGTTCTCTTCTTCTGGAATGTGGGTAAGGAACTCTGCCCTTTTGCAATGCAATTCGAGAAAAGGGATTTTTTCCGAGGTTTCTTTGAGGATAACGTCTTCATAGAAAAAATACTCTTCTATTCCTCCTTTTTCGGAAGATTTTTTGTAGATTTCTATACGATCTTTACAAGAAATATAGAGTGTTTTTAGGCGATGTCTTTTCGCTTCTTTTCTCCATTTTTCCTTGCTTTCCTCATCCAGAATACTAAACGAGTCTATCGCGGCAATAGAGATTTCAGGATTTTCTTTCAGAAAGAGATGGCTTTCCCCTGAAGGTAGATTCTTAAAGAGAAAATACCCTGACCTCATAGTGTTGGCTATATCTTGTGCTTTGTCTTCAAATTTCACATTCCCCACGGCTTCCATTTTTTGCAATTGAAGCTTTGTATCTTTTCCGCGTTGCAATTCAAACACGGCTTTATCGCAGGTAAGGCTCGCCTGGTTTGCCTGAATCTTTACATTCTTTTCTTGCTCCAGGAGAAATATCTTGTTTTCTTTGCCATATTCTAGTAAGGCTTTGCCTTGAGAAAAAGATTCTATTTTCTGGATAGCTAGATTTTTTTTGTCTTTTTGGGCCAAAATTTGCGCCTGGGTTCTGGTATGTACATCAGAAAGGAAAACAAGTTTATTGAGATTCATATCTCCTTGTAAACCAATACCTTCTAAAAAAAATATTTCTTTTCCCTTGTCGTTTTTCCACCGCAGCCATACTCTTTCGCCTGTCTCCAGTTTTTTTGTCTGGAAAAAAATATGCAGGCGAGTTGTCTTGACGAACAAAAGCGATTCCTCTTTTACATCAGGGTCTTTCTCTGGCTCCAGATTCTCATAGCCTTCGATTTCCACTTCATTCTCCAGAAAAAGCTCCTCTATCTTTTCAGCATTTTTCCCTAGCTTGAGTTTACCCTGTTCAGAGCGCACAACAAAACGAGAAGGAGTATTCTCATAATTCGCTTTTTTTTCCCTATAATAATGGATGCACTCCAGATCCTTCAATAAAACATGGCTGGAATCCACAGGCACCATTTCCATGAAGCGTATTTCAAAGCTTACCAGCGATGTTTTTTCATCATAGCTATAGTATCTTCCCCCTAAAATCTTATGATGAGAAGAGATTGGTATCTTATGTTCCGAAATATTTGCTTCGATCAAGGGACTATCGTCTTGTTTGCTTTCAAAAATTTCAATAGGTGGCTTTTCCCTTTTTTGTAAGATTCCTCCAGAGAAAAAGTATAGAAAGCTAAAAGAAAGGCCAAAGGCTACGGAAAAATAGAAAAGCATTTTTTTCATAATAAAACCAATTCCTTATAAAATTTATATTTTTTTACAGTCTAAAGCCCTATCTCTTGTAGGGCAATAATATTTATCTTGACATTTTTTGGGGTGTTTGTACACTAAAAATTAAATTTTTTCTCATATAGTTTTTTTTTAGGGGATGTAATATGGATTTGATAAATAATGTTCTGAATCTTCTTCAATTTTTCGGTCTGCTTTTTGTCGTGATTATTTTTTTTATGGATCCTATCCGTCGCTGGAATTTTTTTGGCTATCGACCTACAGCGATAGTAGGTCTGTTTGATTATCATACAGGCAAAGTCCTTTTTTCCAAGGTTCATGGCGTATGGTCGTTCAATCAGGGCGGTATCTATGAAGAGAATATCTATCTGACAGTAAACGAGATTCTTCATAGAGAATTAGGTCTGGCAACCTATCGTTTCCGATTGATCTATACTAAAGCATTGGGAAGCATCTTGATTAAAGATCGTGAGCTGCTCACACGTCCCAGAATTACTTCTATAAGCATTTCTCCTCGATTGAGAGGAAAAGGATATATGGCATGCTTTGCTCAAGCGGATTTAAGCCATGTGGAAAAAGAAATACAAAAGGGCACTGGAATAGAAGAGGTCAAGGTGGTTACTTTGGAAGAAGCCAAGACACTCCTAAAAGAATTCAAAAATGATGAACATGATGCTAAAAAACAACAATTTATTATGTATATGCTAGAAGAAATTCAAAAATTAATGGTATTGCTAAAAAAATAGTCAAGATAGGAATTTTATGCTTTCTGCTATAAATGATTTAAAAAGACATAATATGCCTCTTGTAGATCAAATAAACCATGCACTGAAACAGACAGTAGAAAGTGGCTGGTATATATTGGGGAATTCTGTTGCAGAGTTTGAAAAAAAATTTGCAGCCTACTGTGGAGTCAATCACTGTATGGGGCTTGCCAATGGGACAGATGCCTTAGAGTTGTCCTTGCGTGCAACAGGCATAGTACAGGGAGATACCGTCATTAGCGTTGCCAATGCAGGAGGATATAGCACGACAGCTATCCTCCTTATTGGAGCAACGCCATGCTACTGCGATATCCATCCTGATACATTGATAATCTCTCCACAAAAGCTTTCTGCTCTTTTGAACCAAGTCTCTGCTAAGGCTGTTATAGTGACTCATCTTTATGGTCTTCTTGCTCCTATGGATGAAATCACAGAGATATGTAAGCAGCATGGTGTTATCTTGATAGAAGATTGTGCCCAGGCTCATGGAGCAGAGAAAGACGGGCGAAAAGCAGGATCTTTTGGTGATATTGCTTGCTTCAGCTTCTACCCCACCAAAAATCTGGGAGCCATAGGCGATGGCGGAGCCATCGTTACCAATAACCCTATGCTGGCAGAAAAAATTGCATTGCTAAGGCAATATGGCTGGAAAAACAAATACCATAGCGTTCTAGCAGGGGCTAAAAATAGCCGTCTCGATGAATTGCAGGCATCTGTTCTGAATGTAAAGTTGCCCTATCTCGATGGATGGAATAGAAGACGAAGGGAGATTGCTTCTTTGTATTCTTCGTATATTGTTCATCCAGAAGTCCTGAAACCAAATGACTTTAGTTCAGCATATATTGCACATCTCTATATCATAAGATGCGCACGACGTGAATCGCTTCGCCTTCATTTGAAGTCATCAGGAGTTCCTTGCGATATCCACTATCCTATTCCTGACCACAGGCAACCTGTTTTGGAAAGTCGCTTTTCTTCTCTTTCCTTACCTGCTACAGAAAAGGCTTGCAATGAGGTCTTAACCCTGCCATGTTTTCCTGAAATGACAGATTCTGAGGTTAAGTGGGTAGCTGATGCTATAAACAAATGGAAAGAGGAATAAAATGTATTCTCTTGTAATTCCAGTATATAAAAATGAAGGTTCTATCCACGATTTGCTTGATGCTTTAAAGACAATGCACGCCAGCCTCCAGGGTAAGCTGGAAGTCATTTTTGTTGTGGATGGTAGTCCTGATAACTCGCTGGAGCTTCTGCTTTCTCTTCTTCCCGAAACCCAGATTCCCTCCAAAGTCATTGCCCTTTCCCGCAACTTTGGATCTTTTGCAGCCATCAGGACAGGCTTACAGGAAGCTCAAGGAGAATATTTCGCTGTTATGGCTGCTGATCTTCAAGAGCCGCCTGATCTCATCGTAAATTTTTTCCAAGAGCTTGATACCAAAAGCTGTGATGTAGTCATAGGAACAAGAGATGCCAGAAACGATCCCTGGGTGAGCAAAATGATGTCTAATATTTTTTGGTATTTCTATCGAAAGCTCATCATGCCCCAGATGCCTGTAGGAGGCGTGGATATTTTTGGCTGCAACAAAGATTTCAGAGACAATCTTTTAGCCTGCCATGAGGCAAATTCTTCCTTGATAGCTCTTATTTTTTGGCTGGGATTCCGAAGAAAAACTATAGGATACGTTCGCCAGGAAAGAAAGCATGGAAAATCTGCATGGACACTGAAAAAAAAGATAAAATACCTTATGGATAGTGTCTTTGCTTTTACGGATTTTCCTGTACGGATTTTATTGTCTTTAGGGTCTATAGGAATTTTTTTGTCGGCAATTTGGGGCATAATGATATTTTTTGCGAAAATTACAGGATATATACCTGTGCCTGGCTATAGTGCCATCATGCTGGCAATTTTATTTTTCGGGGGACTGAATATTTTTGGGATTGGTATTGTTGGCTCCTATGTATGGCGTACTTATGAAAATACAAAGCAAAGACCTCTAACTATTCCTATGAAACAATATGTTTTCCACTCCAACCAGAAGAAAGGCTAATCTATGCCTATTTTTATCCACCAGCAAGCGATATGCGAATCAAAAAATATTGGCGATGATACATCAATATGGGCATTCGTACACATTTTACCTGGTGCCATAATCGGGAAAGATTGCAATATCTGTGATGGTGTTTTTATCGAGAACGATGTAATCATTGGAGACAGAGTTACCATAAAATGCGGCGTTCAGATTTGGGATGGAATACGCCTGGAAAACGATGTTTTTGTTGGCCCGAATGCCACGTTTACTAACGATTCTTTCCCACGCAGCAAACACTATCCTTCTAAATTTGAAAAGACCTTAGTGTGCGAGGGGGCTTCAATTGGTGCCAATGCAACGCTTCTTCCTGGAATTGTTATAGGGAAGAAGGCAATGGTTGGTGCAGGAGCCGTGGTTACACGCTCTGTTCCCCCCAATGCGATTGTTATCGGCAATCCTGCTAAAATAGTAGGCTATGTAGATGCTGTAACGGCGAAGGATTCTGGTATTCTAGAAATTCCTCAAGTAAATAGTGTCAAAAATACAGCAGTAAAAGGGGTTACATACCATAAGCTAAATTATGTAAAAGATTTACGAGGAAATCTTTCTGTAGGCGAATTTCTTAAGGATATCCCTTTCACTCCTAAGAGATATTTTCTTGTTTTTGATGTCCCCAACGAAAAGACTCGTGGACAACATGCTCATAAACAATGCCATCAGTTTTTAATATGTGTCAAGGGAAGATGTTCTGTTGTCGCTGATGATGGAGATAACAGACAAGAAATCACCCTTAGCTCTCCTGACCAGGGGCTATTTCTTCCTGCAATGACCTGGGGTATACAATACAAGTATTCCGAGGATGCTGTGCTTCTTGTTTTTGCATCGGAGTACTATGATGCTTCGGATTATATCCGAGATTATGACGAATTCATAAGCCTTATCAAAGAAGGAAAGAAATAGTTTTTCAAGGAGATAGATTTGCCCATCCCCAAAAAAATAAAATTTTATATATTTTTTTTCTCTTTTATTTTTATCAGCTTATATTTTTTAATGTTTAGCTTTCAAGGCTTTGATCTGACAGACACAGGATTCCATCTGACAAACCAGATGATTGCCTATAATTATCATACTCATCCTTTTTCCGCTGTCTTTCTAACAGATTATATAGGCGGTCTATGGCTGAGTTTTTCTCCCGTGGATAACTGGCTATGGTGGGGATATTTGGGAGGAGTCTTAATCCATGGGCTTTCAGCAGGTATGGGTGCCATGATCCTATATTCGTTTTCTGGAAATCCCATAATTTCTTGTCTGGGAATTATAACAGGCTTTATAGCTCTTCCCTTTTTGACATCGATTACTGTTATAATTCATTATTATACATTTCCTATGTTTTTATCTTTTTTATGGATACTTGTCTTTACAAAATATTTGAAAAACCACTCTGCTATTTATATTATAGCTCTAGGAATCTTGAATGCAGTTTTATTTTTTGCAGCATTGAATAAAATCTTGCTTGTTTGTGTATTTCCTACAATTGTATGTTTATCTTACTATTTACAAGGCAAAGAAGAAAAAGAAATATATCGTTATGCAGTTCCTATAGCTGTAGTCACTGGACTATATTTATTTTTAGACCTACGCACAATATGGTTTCTTCCAGCTATTTTTTGTATAATACTTGCATATTTTCTAAAAATCAGGTATAAAATTTTTGATATAATCAAAATATATGGGAAAAAAATTTTTCAGGAAATATCCTGGTGGGTTCTTGGCATCTTGACAGGAACAAGTTCTATATTGCTGTTCTACTATTTTATAGACGCTAAAATTTATAGTGACCATAGAATTGTAACTTCCAATAGGCTACTTATAGAATGGATTTATGTAATCATTAGGGAATATTTATACTATTGCTTCTTCTTTATTCTATTCTATCGCATTATTTTTTGTAAGCACGTAAAACTATTTTTATCAAAATATATAAATTTGGTCGCTATCTTATTCTCTATAGGAATTGCGTCTTATGCCTTTTGGGGAGTCTATCAATACCAAATAGAGCCCTCTGTACTATATTGGTTTCTGGCCCATGAATATTTTTCTCTGATCTTTTTTTTCTTTATTTTTCTTTTTATTGCTATAAAAAACTATAAAAATTTCTTTTCTATAGAGCATAAACTTGTAATCCTATCATCTACTATTATATGCTTATTATTTCCTATGGGAAGCGATCTCCAGAAAATAAAAGCCATATATATTATGCCTCTGATTCTGGGATTTTTTCTGGACTATCTTTATGCCTTATATCAGAAAAACAAGAGAATCAAAGTGTTCTTTATCCTCATTCCTGTATTATGGATCAATGGTATATTGCTTTCTTCTTTCACTACATTCCGAGACGATGTCCGATACAAACTAACGAGTGCTTTCCAGTCAAGACAATTGAAATTTACACACTCTAGTGAAATCAGAATAAAAGTCGTAGATGAATTGTTGTCTGAATTGGCAAAGTATAAAAAGCCTGGAGACAAATTGTTGGCAGAAAATTCTTGTTGTACTATCTACTATCTCACAGGAACCATTCCCTGGATAGGTAATCCCTGGTCTTTTCTATACTATCCTCTGGAGGAATATAAAAAGCGATTTCAGGAGAAAGAGCTGGAATATGGAAAACCTGATATTATCCTTCTTTCGCATAGACGGTCTGACACATTTACATGGCCTTATGTCCATGAAGTAGAAAGAAAAAAATTCTCTGAATTTAGTCATAAGATCGAAAATTATAATTTTCTAATTCAATATATCGAGAGAAACCATTACAATATAATCTTGCAGAACGAAATGTTTAGCCTATATGCACATCCTACCATTTCAGATAAAAGTTAAGGAATTTTTATGCTTGTTCTTCATGCCAGTTTTTTAGGAGATCGGCTTTATTTCTGGGGTGAAAGTTCTGATATCATCTATGTTTCATCCAAGAAGCAATCCTTTCTTTTTGATGCGGGGCATAAAAGATTGCTCTTGGCAATGGGATTGTCCGAGCAAAAGGATTGCCTGGAAAAAGAGACGATGCTTGTTTGGATGCCTTCCTGCAATGGAAGGCCTATTGTTTCTTCTTCTTTGATAGATTCAGCAGGAAAGACTGTAGGAAAGGTCAGCATTTCTCCTTTTTTAGTCAGCGCAGTTTCTTTATCTGTAGATGCTTTTATTCCTATGCTTTGCGAATGGATTGGCAAAAAAAAAATAGATACAGGCATTCTTCTAGGCAATGATATTGTTTATTGGACATGGGTACTCCGCTTTGCGCAGTCTCTGGTATATAAGCAACAATTTTTACCCTCTCTGGATCAAAACAAAATAGGATATTATGCTACATGGAAGCCTTTGTTTCTAGGAGAAGATCAGGAAAAACTGGCTACTCTGGCGAAAAAAATGCCAGGGGCTTGCAGAGCCATGACGCAAAAAGAAAGTTTTGAAGTTCCTTGTTTTTCCAGTATAGAAGTCCTTCGGGATTTTGCAGAAATCGTTTGCAATGCCATGATACGTTCTCAAAGCGAACCAGCAAAAACGAGCAACAAAAAGAAAACTTTTGATAGCATCCATGACCAATGGCTCCATGCACTTACGTCTTCTTCTGCACAGATAAGCGGGACCGAAAAAGAACTCAAGGTTTTCGCAGAACAAATGGCAAACTGGCAAAAGCCCCTTTTTCTTTCTTCGGATTCGCCCTTTCGGCTTTGTCTGAGATTGGATGAGCCAGAAGAAGTCCAAAAAACACCCTCCTGGAAAGTGAACTATTTCCTGCAAGACTGCAAAGACCCCAGTCTCTTAGTCCCAGCATCTCATGCCTGGAAATCAGGCAAACAAAAAGCCTCTCTTTTGAAGAGAGACAATTTTCAGCCCAAAGAATATCTGCTAGCTTCTCTGGGAGAGGTCGCCAGAGTATGGCCTGACATAGAGAAAAGTCTCAGAACCTCTGAACCTGAAAGCCATGAAATCAATACAAAAGAAGCATACCAATTTCTTGCAGAAACCGCATGGATTTTAAAGCAAATGGGATTCTCCGTTTTGTTGCCTGCGTGGTGGTCAGGCAAAGGAACAAAAGACAGGCTTTCCGCAAAGGCTAAAGTTTTGGAACCCCTTATGAAAAACAAAGGCAAGCTTTCCCTGGATCAGATTGTGGATGTCCAGTGGGAAATTGCTCTGGGGGATCAAAGCATCAGCATAAAAGAATTGCAGGCACTTGCCAAAATGAAATCTTCCCTGGTAAAATTCCGAGGGAAATGGATCCATATTGACGAAAAGGAAATCCAGGCAGCCTTGAAACTCTGGGAGAAAAGCAGCGAAAAATTGACAGTAAAAGATTGTATACAAATGTCTTTAGGCGCAAGGCAGGAAAGCCATAATCTGGATATTGCAGGGATTGAGTTTGAAGGACAGCTTAAAGATTTTCTGGGAAGGCTGCAATCTCCAGAAAATCTGGATGAATTGGAGACTTCCCGAAGTTTTTCAGGCAATTTAAGACCATACCAGAAGAGAGGCTATGCCTGGCTGGAATTTTTATCCCGATTTGGTCTTGGTGCGTGCCTTGCGGATGATATGGGGCTTGGAAAAACGATCCAGGCTCTTGCTCTTCTTTTGCATCTCAAAGAAAGTGGAGAAAAGCGGCCTGCCCTGTTGATTTGCCCTACCTCTGTCACAAGCAACTGGATGAAAGAATCTGCCAGGTTCGCCCCTAAGCTTAATGTTTTGCTACATCATGGGATACAGAGAAAAAAGGACAAATCTTTTTTCCTGAACATTGCCAGGTACGATCTTGTGGTTTCAAGCTATTCTCTTTTGCACAGAGATATAGAAGTGTTCCAGCAAGTAGATTGGTCAGGCATTATACTCGATGAAGCGCAGAATATAAAAAACTCGAAGACAAAGCAGTCTCAGGCAGCTAGAATTTTAAAGGCAGACTACCGAATTGCCTTGACAGGAACGCCTGTAGAAAACAATGTAGGGGAACTCTGGCCTTTGATGGAATTTTTGAATCCAGGTTTTATGGGAACAGAGGCGGATTTCAAGGATCGTTTTTTTGTCCCTATCCAATTTCACCACGACAGAGATGCTATGGAGGATCTGAAGCGTTTGACAGGGCCTTTTTTGCTAAGGCGTTTAAAAACGGATAAAAGTATCATAAAAGACCTGCCTGATAAAATAGAAACTAAGGTATATTGTAAGCTGACCAAAGAGCAAGGCTCTCTCTATGAAGCCGTGCTGCAGGATACAATGGAAAAGATAGAAGATGCAGAAGGCATAGAACGCAAAGGAATCATTTTAGCGAGCATACTTAAGCTCAAGCAGATTTGCAATCATCCCCTGCAATTCCTGAAAGACAACTCTTCCATACAAGACAGGTCGGGAAAGCTCTTGCGTCTCCATGAAATTTTGGAAGAAATCCTCGAAGGAGAGGAAAAATCCCTTATCTTCACGCAATTTGTAGAAATGGGAGAAATCCTCAAAAAGGATCTTCAGGAAAATTTCGGAGAAGAGGTTCTTTTCCTTCATGGACAGGTAGAAAGGAAAAAACGCCAGGAAATGGTGGATGCGTTCCAGGATCAAAAAGGCCCACGCCTTTTTTTGCTTTCCCTGAAAGCAGGCGGAACAGGTTTGAACCTTACACGAGCAACCCATGTCTTTCATTTTGATCGCTGGTGGAATCCTTCTGTGGAGAACCAGGCAACCGACAGAGCCTTCCGCATTGGGCAGACTCGCAATGTTCAGGTACACAAATTCCTTTGCTCAGGAACCATGGAAGAAAAGATAGACAATATGATAGAAGATAAGAAAGAGATTGCGGAGAATGTCATTGGAACGGGAGAAGCATGGCTTACAGAGCTTTCCACAAAACAACTTAGAGAAATTTTGACATTAAACCAAGACGCAATGAGGGAATAGCTATGTGGTACTATGACTATGATGATGATTATGACTATGATTATTATCCTAACTACGAAAAAACAACCCCCAGGCAAGTACAGGGGGGGATCAAATTACAATCAGGGAGTTCCTCGAAAAAAAACTGGTGGTATCAGAAATGGATCAAAGCACTGGAAAGTTTTACCATAAGCAGCCGACTGACCAGAGGCCGATCCTATGCAAAGAAGGGACAGGTAGTCAGCATATCAATCGAAAAGAATCAGGTGAAGGCAAAGGTGCAGGGAAGTGCACCAAATCCTTATACTGTAACGATTTCTCTGACTCCTATTTCTCCATCACAATGGGAAAAAGTACTCCGTGCCATTTCTCAGGAGGCCATCTATATAGCCAGGCTTATGGCAGGGGAAATGCCACAGGATATAGAGAAAATCTTTGAAAAAACGGGAGTATCCTTATTTCCCAAGGGCAAGAAGGATATACAGACAAGATGTTCCTGTCCTGATAGTGCCAATCCCTGCAAGCACATATCCGCTGTGTACTATATTCTTGGCGAAGAATTTGATCGTGACCCTTTTCTTACCTTTCAACTCAGAGGGCTTGGCAAAAAAGAGCTTCTGGAACGGATGGATGTTTCTTCCTCCTCTCAGGAGGAAAAAAAGGTAGTAAAAGAGGATCTACCCTCAGATTTATCCCATTTCTGGAGAGGGGAAGAACTTGCTGAAAACTTTGTAGAGAATGTCACTTCTCCTCCTGTGAAGGCAGCCTTGCTGAAAAGGCTAGGTACATTTCCCCTATGGAAGGGAAGCACAAAAATTCTCGATTCCCTTCTGCCCGTCTACCAGTCCGCCATGCGTTTTAAACAATAATTGCTTAGCGATAAGAATTAAATAACTTCCCCATTATGATTTAACCGCAGAGGCACAGAGGACGCAGAGAAGAGAGAGGAATAATTAAAAATATTGTCCCTGATTCTCCGTACTCTTCATGTTCTTCGTAGTATGATTTTAAATCTTCTGCGCCTCTGCTGTAAATTTTTTTTCCGAAATGGGGGAGTTATTTAATTCTGACGGCTTACTTGCAATGATTTGTAGCCGCAGGGTTGCGCCGAAAATGACTATCTATTCGGAAAAGATGACCTTCAGCGCAATCCCTGCGTCTTTTGCCTCTATGCTCATCTATGTTCCAGAGTGGTATTCTGAGCGGGAAAAGCTGTCTACCTGGAGTACATTGTTTCTATCGCAATAAAATTTATAAAGTGCCTGGGCTTCTTTTTCGCTGATGATATTCTTCTCCAGAGCTACCTTTTCTCTTTCTTCCCATGAGAGAGAAGAAAAAATTTCCTCTGGCATTGCTTCTTGAATTTTTTCTTGTATCGCTTTTGCTTCAAAGGCGAGTTCGAATGTTTTTTCCAACTGATTCAAAGGCTGCATGGCATTTTGTGGTATATAAACATTGTCGGCCAGGCGATTTCTTTGTGGGCATGGAGTTTTCATAATCTTTACGATTTCTTTTTCTATGGTATCGCACGGGCATGTTGCAAAATGATGAAGGCGTGACCACCATAACAGAGGATATTTCAGGAAAAAAGGAATATTGGGTTTTTCTAAAAGGCTTTCCATGATCTTTTGCATCTCACAAAAGCAATATTCCATGCTCCATTTCATGAAGGGTAGATCCTCTGTTTTTTCTTCGGCTTCATATCTTTTTAAAATGCAAATGCTCCAATAAAGATAGGAAAGAAAATCCCATAATTTCAAAGCATTCTTTTCTTTTTTTTCTATTCTTATAGCATTTAAATCTGCCAGCAAGGCAAAGCCACTGCAAGCCCAGGAAATCTTTTGATAGCACCGTTTTGTATAGCGATTTTTAGAAATAGCAGGAAAATAAAAAACAGGGATACTCAGAAAAAAATAGCGAAATGCATTTTTCAGTGATTGAACGACCCGACCCCAGAGACTTGATGTAATTTTCTGAGAAAAGCAAGGATGAAAACTATAGAATGCCTTCCAAAAAGTTTGAGAATTTCGCAGGCATAGATTCGGTTCTACCAGATTCATAAGAACAGGAAGTGTAGAATATATACAGGAAAGCATATTTTTTGGGCCTCTCATAAGGGCTTTTGGGCCTAAGATTTTCATAGCATCGTTTATGACTTTGCCTGCTATTTCAGAGGAATGGTATTTTAGGATAGCACTGGCAACAGGGATATGAGGATTTTTTTCTACAAAGCCTGAAGTGTATTTGCAAGCTGCTTCCAGGAGATAGGTAAAACCTCCGATGCGGGCTAAAATTTCGTCTACTTCTTCATTATCCCCAAGATTCTGGATAAGAGAATACGCTCCTGCCATACGGAAGGCCAGACGCGTAAAACCATTGGCCATAGAAGGAAACATAATGCATCTTTTAGTATAGAGAAATTCTTCCATCATTGCCCATCCTTTGCCAATCCCATCCTGTCCTCCTATGATAGAATCCACAGAAATTACAACATCATGGCCTTCAACAGGAGCATTGGAAAAGGGAATGCCCATAGTGTCATGCTGGCGGTCTATCATAACACCATGATGAGAAGCAGGAACTAAAGCAAAGGTAATGCCTGGATTGCAGCCTTTATGAAAAAAATTTTCTGGGTCTTTAAAATCAAAGCCAACGCAAAGGAGGGTAGCGGCATTGGCAAGAGGAATATAGCATTTGTTCCAGCTTAATCTTAAGCATGGCCCTTTCTCTCCCTGAAAAACGATCCCTTCTGCTTCTCTGGATGAATTTTCAAAAGAAGTATCTGTATGATTGAAGATAAGACAGGGAATTTCTTCTCCTATGGCAAGACGGGGGAGATACTGTAGCTTTTGTTCTTGTGTACCATATCGCAGCAAAAACAGAGCGGGGCCTAAATAATCAGGCATCATGGCCGCCAGACATAAAGAGGAAGACCGCGTAGCAATCTTCGCAAAAATCTCACTTTGCCCTAATGCAGTAAACCCTTGTCCATAATAGTCTTCAGGGATAGCCATCCCCATAAATTTCCTTTTTCTCAAATATTCCCATACATCTTTAGGCAACTCTCTCTTTTTCCATATATCCCAGTCCTGCACAAGAGAACAGGCTGTTTCTACCTGGCCTTCCAGAAAATCTTTTTCCGATTCCTGGAGTACAGGGTAGTTTTCTTTAGGAAATTTTGAAAAATCCAAACGCCCAGAAAAAAATCCAGCCTCTATGCAACTATCCTGTATCGTATCTGTTTCAGAGTATATCCGATATTTTTTCTTTGTATTCATAATGTTTTCTCCCTGGATTATGTAGCTATAAATTAGGTATTAAAGATCATAAAAAATAGTTTACATTGTGTCAATGGATTTATCAGTCATGGAGATAAAAATCCCTATATTCCGCAGCTTGTAAGTGAACTTTTTTGATTTTTAAAGAGAACCACA
>CALKWO010000179.1 GCA_938003875.1 uncultured bacterium | reverse complement strand
TCATCTGTGGTTTAAATCGCATATTATTTGACTCTGTATGCAACGCAAGTGAGAACTGCTGTCGCTAGAGACTGTCTGATAAGACATCTTGTGGATGCATTTTGTCAAAAAATTCCCTCTATTTTTTTAAAAGAAAGGCATCCTCCCTGGCAGATTTTCAATGTCCACCACTTGCAATCCTTGCAGCTCTCTTTAGATGCTATATTCCAGCGCACAGGAGCGGTTTTTTTCGCTATCTCTTTTACAAGGGCAGCACCATCGGAGTAGTCTGTTATTTTGCCGAATTTTATAGATCTCAGAGGAGCGCAATGCCATATTTCCAAATCAGGAGTCACATCAATGCCACCAGAACATTTGAAGCTCAATTCCACACCATTTTTCTCTAATTCCTGCAATTGATCATTAGAAATACCGCATATCGGCAGGCAGCAATCTGTGTTCATTTCTATACCGATCTGTTTACACCTTTGAGATAGGCGAACCAAAAGAGGAATGACATTAGGAATCTCTTCCATCTTGATATATGTATTTCTTTTGTTCGGTTCTGGACGGCTTATATCAACTCGGATTTTTTTTATTTTATATTTTTGGCATAATTCCAAAAGATATTCAAAATCCTGCTCTGCTCTATCTATGTTGAAGCTCAATGTGACCCAGGGTTCTGAAGTAGGAATTTCCGTAAGAATAGAAAGATTTTTATTCAACATATTCCAATGGCATTGAGGATAGGAAAGAGGATGGTTTACATTCACCATAACACGGCATCCTTCCTGGCGTAGTAGCTTTCCTGTTTCTTCTGGAAAAAGTCCATTCGTAAAAATAGACACTGGCATAAAGCCTGATTTTCTGGTTTTATAGGTCAGGGATGTTTTTAGAATCTCGTGGAACGAAGGATGCAGAGTCGGCTCCCCGCCCATAAGATTCAAGGAATCTATAGAGCCAAGAGAAAAAAGATGATGAGCATATTTGAGGATAGTATGAAAATCCTCTAATGTAATATCTTTAGGAATGCCATGATCTTGTGCCAGTTCCCCTTTTAAGAAACAATATTGACAGGTACCATTGCAACGATTGGTTAGCATTATGTTCATCAGAATCCCCCTCTAAAGAGTGCTTTTGCATATTGCTTGATAGAGGAACTGCTCTGTGCATCGAGATGCTTCCATAACAAATAGCGAATGAGCTCCTTACTCCATTTGCATCGTTTTTCCCCTAAAACAGGGTCTGAGTCCATCAAGGCAGAAACGCCCCAATTCCTGCATCCATACTGTGCTTTGCTTGCAGCAGGACAGCATCCGCCACAAAAAATCAGGACATCACATTCTCCACAGATGTTCCTGGTGGCTTTTTTGCAGGAACACTCCTCTTGATGGCAAAACATATTTTTATCCATCATGCTATAAAAAGAAGAGCACTTCTGGCTTTCTGGAATGGCTTTCATCTTGTTGAGAAATTCTTTATCTCGAAGATGGCACACAAAATATTCTGGAATAAGATCTCTATGGCATGTAAATACATCTCCTTCTGGGCTAACCGCATAGTATATGTCTCCCATGCCACAGGGCTGGATTGTCCCACCAGAAACAATAGAATGGAGTATTGATGTAACTGGCCCAAGCTCAAACAATATCTTTTGAGAATCATATAGATCTAAAACATAATCGAAGGCTTTTATCAATTCTTTTTGGAAAATTTCTGGGTCAGGAGAGGAAATTTCTAAGACTTTTTTGCCATGCACAATGTCCTGCATGGGAATGAACGATGCAGCAGTAAGCCCCCAGGCTGAATATTTTTTTATAGCTTCCAGGATACGGCTTTGATTGTAGTTGCTCACTGTAGCCCTTAGTCCTACATCTACGCCATATTCGAGAAACTTTTTTAGATGGCTCTCTACTACATCACCACTAGGTACAGAGGAATTCAAGAACGGTCTTTGCAAGCTGTTCACATCGGCTGGAGCATCGAAAGAAAGGTTTACCTCAAAGTTGTAACGTTTATAAAAAGACATCAGCTCATCGTCAACCTGCGTCCCGTTGTCATCAATAGAAAATTTTATATAGATTTTTTCTTCAGCGCATTTTTGGGATAGATACTCTGCTGCACTATAAAGAAAACGCCTGACATGGCCCTGTAAAGCAGGCTGCCCCCCAAAGAAACAAACAGTAAGACAGCCAAGCTGAAATCTGCTTTTTATATAATCGATAAACTGCTTTGCAAAAGATTCGAGTGTTTCCTGAGACATGATATTTCCACAAGATATCTTCGGCTTTGCTTCAACGTTATCTATAACATGGCAATATTTGCAGCTCAGATTGCAAAGATCGGTTATAAATAGGCTGACTTCTATGTTGCCGCTATTAACAGGAGATTTATAAGTTGACCAGGGAATAGAGGGATCAGCGTGATACAATTTTAGCTTATGCATTATATCATGATATAGTTTACCATACAAAAAAATATGATAGCTATCGTTGCTTTTACGGATTTTATCGGTAAAATAGAAGGCATCCTTCATGCTATCGAAATAGCCATTGCGCTGGAAAAAAGCTATATATTCTTCTGCTTTTCCATCAGGAAAGATTTCTTTTAGCCTGCTCAGAGAAGCACCATCATATAAACAAAGAAGGCCTCTTTCGTGCTGCTCGAAGATAGGATAATAGTCCAGCCTTTCCTGGTTGTAATGGATAAGCAGAAAGCGCGTTCCATCCAAAGATTCGATTCTCTTCACAGCAGGGCTAAAACGAAAAGCATAATCATCCTCTCTTAAAATTTTTTCATCCATGGCAATATTTTTCCATCCCATTTTATTGCATAGCCCTTAATCAACTCATCTACCACCACTTTGGGTGGTAGCGTGTTATCAAATGCAATGGCTATACTTTATTTATGCAGTGATTTGCATACACGGAAGCCTAGATCTGCATTGCTGTATTCCAGATGATCTCCATAGATGTAATCTGTTGCAGCGTTTTCAGCGGGATCGAAGAAACTGCCTCCGCGATAGTTATAATAAACACCAGGAGTTTCTCTTTTTTCTTCGGCTCTCCATTTGGGAATGCGGTATTCATCCTTGCACCATTCCCAGACATTTCCACTCATGTCATAAAGACCAAATGCGTTTGGTTTTTTTTTCCCTATGGGCTTGCTAGAACCATCACGATTGAAGGAAGGCTCTAAATCACTATACCACATATAGTCACGGCTTGGCTCATCGCCCCAATAGTATAGCGTAGAAGTTCCAGCTCTATAAGCGTATTCCCATTGTTCACTGGTGGGTAAGCTTAAACCTGTCTTTTCACAAAAGGATTCACAGTCTATCCAGCTTACTTGCTCAACAGGTCTGTTGGCACCTTCAAAATGGGAGGGATTGGTTCCCATAACGCTTTTCCATACTGCCTGAGGGACTTCGTATTTAGACATCAAGAAGGGTTTGATCTCGCTGTTGCCAGGCAACAGTACAAACTCCATGGTAGTGGTGATATGGCGATACTCTTTCACCGTGTGTGTCTGCCCACCGCAAGAGTATGTATGGGTTCCTAAATAAACGAATCCAGCAATCGAATCATCAGCACAAACGCTAAAATTCAATAATAATGCAAAAAACATAAAAAAAACAAATAATTTCATGTCTTACCTCCCTGAAAAAATAAAATGAATGGATTTTTTAAAAACACAATTTAACATTTAGGAATAAGAATTAAATAAGTTCCACATTTCCTCCCGCAGACTCAAGCAGATGCTATTAACATAGCACTGCTTAGCCTGCACAGGCTTTTCTTCGTGTATGCTGATTGTGTTATAGAAGTTTGAACCTTATAAAATAATCTTTACAGCGACAAAAATCTCATAAATAACTATTATATATTGAATTAACCTACGTTCCGCAGCTTCTAAGGAAAGAATTTTGATTTTTTTAGTTTGTTCTT
>CALKWO010000178.1 GCA_938003875.1 uncultured bacterium | reverse complement strand
TGTGTCTATCTGTGGTTCTTTTTAATGTATGCAATCCATCCGAGATGCTCTGTAATGGTAGTTCATGCTATGGACTACCATTATTTTTTGCCATTCTGTATTGTCCAAAAAATGATGGGCCTATTTCAAAGGAGTTATTTTATGCGTATTCTATTCTTTTTACTTTTCTTTTCTGTTTGTCTTGCCTTTTCTCAAGACTATAACCCCTCTAAAGATGATTATTCTTATTCTTTTGTTGCTCCTGTTGCATGGAATCAGATTGCCCCTTTGGAACAAGGAAGAGAATGGCGAGGTTTTTGGGCAGATGCCTGGAATAAGGGATTTTTGAATAAATCTCAGATCAAAGAAATGGTAATGGTCGCGAAACAATATGGCTACAATGCCATTGTCATGCAAGCAAGACGAAGAGGCGATGCTGTTTATTTCCCAACCTATCCTAATGTAGAGCCAAGGATGTCAGGCATTGCAAAAGATTTTGATGCTTTGAGTGAGGTAATCCAGGAAGCACATTCTCAAGGAATAGAAGTTCATGCCTGGATCAGCACTTTTTTGGTTTCGCCTCCTACCCCTCCTACAAACCCAGAGCATGTATATTTAAAACATCCTGAATATCTGAACCAGTCTCTGGAAGGCAATACAAAATTTGAAGAAGGGTATTATCTTGACCCTGGACATCCTGGTGCATTGCAATGGAATGAAAATGTCGTTATAGATTTAGTAACCCACTATGGAATAGACGGAATCCATTTTGATTATGTTCGTTATCCACAACAAAATGCTGGATATAACCCCACTTCTGTTGCCAGGTACAATAAAGAATATGGGTTGACAGGAAAGCCTCCTGCCAATGATGCTCAATTCAGCGAATGGAGACGACGACAGATTACGGATTGGCTAAGGTGTATGTATGTAAAAATCTTAGAGATAAAGCCCTTGATGAAGGTCACTGCCGCTACTTTTGCTGGAAGAAGCGATGCCTATACTCACCGTTTACAAGATTGGGCCTTATGGATGAAAGAGGGGATTCTGGATGCCAATCTGCCTATGAACTACAGCCAGAATCTAGCAATTTTCCAATCCAGGGTAAACGATGTTCTTGCTAATAGTTATGGACAGCATGTTTATATGGGGACAGGAGCTTATTTGTTGCCTGTTTCGGACACAATCACTCAGTTGCAATACGCGCGAGATTCTGGAAGTGCTGGTTTGATTCTTTTTAGCTATGCTAACAATGCAAAAACAGGAGTCTGGATGGAAAACTTTCAAGCCATAAACCAAAAGCTTTTTTTCCAATCGGCTTTGATACCTGAAATGCCATGGAAAACCAGGCCGACAGAAGGCTATTTATATGGAAAGGTTGTGTCTGCATCGAATGTTGGTGATATGAGCAATGCCCGCATCACGATTTCTTCCTTGAATAAGCAAACCAGGACAAAAGGAGATGGATATTATAGTTTTGTAAGACTTTTGCCCCAGGAATACCTTATTTCTTGTGAGTTGGCAGGTTGGAAAACACAGACCAAAAAAGTCTCTATTGCAAAAGGCTATGTCTCTACTTTAGATTTCATTCTGGAAAAATAGAGGTATACTATGGATAATCTTGGGAAGTTAATAACAGAAAAGCCAAATCCCTCCACCGAAAATTTAGATCAAATGGCAATACCAGAGATTCTAAGATTGATTAACAGGGAAGATCAAAAAATATCTGCTGCGATTGAGCAGGAACTTCCTCAAATTGCTAAAGTAATCGATTGCGTTGTAGACTCTTTTCACAAAGGAGGCCGTTTGTTTTTTTGTGGAGCAGGAACAAGTGGCAGGCTGGCGATTATGGAAGCATCAGAATGTCCCCCTACATTTTCCACTCCCCCTGAGATGGTGCAAGGATTGATGGCTGGTTTCCCCGATGCTATCTGGCGGGCTGTAGAAGGAGCGGAAGACAATAAAGACGCTGGAAGAAAAATCGCTATGGAAAAGCAGATTTCTTGCAAAGATTTTGTCTTAGGGATTTCGGCAAGTGGTCTGACTCCCTATGTTCTTGGTATACTCTCTTATGCTAAAGAACAGGGAGCAAAAACAGCACTCTTGTCTGCCAATCGCCCAGAGCAAGTCTTCGCTGATTTTCTGATAGCACCTCCTACTGGCCATGAAGTATTGACTGGATCTACCAGGATGAAAGCAGCCACTGCTGCTAAGATGGTACTCAATATGATTACCACAACCTCCATGATCGCTTTTGGCAAAGTGTATGGAAATCTTATGGTAGATCTCAATCCGAATTCTCAAAAGTTAGTATCGCGAGCAGTCCGCATCATCACGCAGATCACCAGATGTTCTCCAGAAGAAGCATTGAAACTTGTTAAAGAATCAGGAAATGCTAAAGTAGCGATTGTCATGTATTCTAAAAAAATTGATAAAAATGCAGCGTTAGAAATTTTAAAACAAAAAAAAGGCAGATTAAGGGATGTTTTAGAGACTCCTTGAATACTTTAAGGAAATGAGAAACATGACGCAGGAAAAGCTAGAGATAGAAAAGAAACTTCTGCAAACTCAAAAATGGGAGAGTCTGGGGGTTTTAGCAGGAGGATTTGCCCATGATTTTAGCAATTTACTTATGGCTATTTTAGGAAACCTGGATTTAGCCCTTCTTGATATTTCGCCTGCTTCTCCTCCTTATAAAAGTATCCAGAGAGCCTACAAAGCTGGTCGGAAAGCAGCAGATCTTACCAGGCAAATGCTTATCTATTCAGGAAAAGGCGATTTTCTCTTAGAAAATATCAAGCTCAACCTTTTGCTGGAAGAAATGAAAGAATTTTTGAAAGTTTCCATCAATAAAAATGCTTCGCTGGAAATGATCCTGGAAGATATTCCCCCTGTCTGGGGGGATACAGGGCAAATGCAGCAGCTTATTTTGAATCTTGCCATGAATGCAGCAGAATCTATAGATGAAACAGGGGGAGAGGTTATCATTAAAACCTGCATTAGAGAATATACAGAAGAGGAATTGAATAAAAGTTTCATACAAGAAAAGCCTGCTTATGGGAAATTGGTTTGCCTGGAAATCGCGGATACAGGATGTGGTATATCCGAAAAAGATATGAAAAATATTTTTGACCCCTTTTTTACAACCAAAATGATCGGCAGAGGTCTTGGACTTCCTGCTGTTCTGAGCATTGTACGAAGCCATAAAGGAGCACTTCTTTTAGAGAGCAAGCCCAATAAGGGAACAAAAATTCAAGTCTTATTCCCTGTTTCGCGGGAAATAACGCAGAGCCTTTCTATATTGGATGCTGATAATTCTATAAAAAATGTAGAAAATACGGATCTATCTTCTTCTAAAAAGGTTTTGCTCGTAGACGATGAAGAGATCATTCGGGAAACTTGCAAAGAACTTTTGATGAGGCTAGGCTTCCAGGTATTGCTAGCTCAAGATGGAGAAGAAGCCATTTCGGTTTTCGAGCAACACAAAGATGAAATTGTGTATATCTTTATGGATTGGACTATGCCAAAGATGGATGGGCTGTCTGCATTCCGAGAGTTACAAAAAAAATATCCTAAAGTCAAGGTAGTTTTATGCAGTGGCTATAGCAAGCAGGATATAGCCTCCAAGCATAATCTCGAAGGAATTTCTGGTTTTCTACAAAAACCCTATGACTTGAAAAAATTGTTGGATATAAAAAAGATTTTAGAAAAAGTGTTTTAGTCAAAATGTTGTTGAACATATTTCAAGAGAAGATATAAATAGTGCCTTCTTTAAAAGTATGCTAGAACCGCAAAATGGAGTAGATGCTATTGCCATAGCACTACTCATTTTGCACAGGATCACTTTGACTAATACAAAAATATAAAAATTTTTCTCTGCGACCTCTGCGCCTATGCGCCTCTGCGGTAAATTTTTTTCTTTTTGATTACGGTTTATCCGTGTTAGGATTTATCGGTTTCGCGATTTTGCGATGACAAATGGAGGGCCTTGCAGGGGTAGGTTTTTGCAAAAAATTTCGACCTGTGCAATCGGAGTTGCGATTCTTCAACCTAAACCTAAACCTCATACGTGTTAAGTTTTAAAATTTTGTCTTGCAACAGATTGTAGCCGCAGGGTTGCGCCGAAAAAGTCATGTCTGCTCAAAAGCCCAACGCCAGCGCAATCCCTGCGTCTTTGGGAAATACCCTTTAACTGGCTTAAAAAGATTCGATTCAGTTAGGAATCGGAATTAAATAAGTTCCCCATTTAGACGATAAAGATAACGATTAAGATAACGATTAAGATTAAGAATCGTAGTCCGATTCGTTATCATTATCTTAATCTTAATCTTAATCGAAATTTTTGTGATTTCCCTTTAATTTAGGGATACACAGAAGTAAAATTTACATAACAAGCTGTCTTGTATTCAATTAAAAATGGGGAAGTTATTTAATTCTCATCGCTAAATCATTGCCTGGTTCGCTCCAGTGAAGCACCCTTCCAGGAATAAAAAAAGAG
>CALKWO010000177.1 GCA_938003875.1 uncultured bacterium | reverse complement strand
AAAAAAAAATAAAGAAAGAGAAAAAAGAAAACTGGGAAGAGTTGTTGATAGAAAGAATAGACAGGCTTTGGGAAGAATTGCATATACCCTATGAACTGTCAGCAAGAGGGGTGGATATATACCATACTCCTTTGTTTGCATGCCCGATAATGGAAGCAGAGAGCATAGCAGCAGGTTTATCGCTGGCTTACAAGGATAAAGAGAAGAGGAAAAACTTAAGAGAAAGAGGAATAAAAAGAGCAAAGGACTTCACAAACAGAAAATTTGGGGAAAGGCTTATGAAGTTTTATGGGAAAATGGAAGAAAGTATTAGCAGATAAGAAAGAAAAAAAATGAAAATAGCAATAGATTGCAGATCTGTTTTTCCAGGAAGAGGAGGCATAGGAAGGTATGCGGAGAACCTCGGTAAAAGGATGCCAGAGATGGAAAGTGCTGAAGAATACATAATCTTAACAACCGAGAGGCAAAAGGAAAAGATTTGTAATGGGAAGAACGTAGTGCAATGGCCATTCGCCTGCGGAATGATTGATGCTTTCTGGGAGCATTTGGCTTTCCTCTTTATCTTCAATATATTCTTCAGATTAAATTTTACAGCCTTGCAATTCAAACTTCTACATTATTCTTCACATTATTCTTTAGGAAAAATTTCTATTTTTAAATCTTGATTAATTTTCATCTTATATCCATCAATCGCTCTTTGATATCCATCTTTTATATCGATATCATAATAATCCTTAATTTTTTCTATTATTCGGCGAGCTTTCAAGCGAGCTGTTTCTAAGTCTCTTTCAGAAAATAAAAGATCAGCAAAATTATTTTTCCATTGTTTCCATGTTTCAATCGTTAATGTATTTTTTAAAGCTAAAGTACAAATACCAACTAACAACCATCGTAATTTATTCTTTCGATCAGAAGCACCGATAATTAATGATATACGATCTTCTTTTAAAGAAATTTGTGATAGAAAAACCCTTTCATACATATATAAATGATATATCGGTTTTTTTTTAATACAAAACAATCTCCTAAGCCAAGCGTAGCTGAATGCAATTCCCACTCATGATATTGACATGCAGCTATGCCTTGATCTTGTATCCATTTATGAAAATTTCCATTCGTATCCATGATAGTATAGAATATTACCCCATACCGATATGCTCCACAGCGATAACAATAATAATCATATGGTCCAATTAAATTTATTAATGCACTAAAAAATATAAAAATTATCAATAAAACTATTATTTTTTTTTTCATAACATTATACTTTAGTTGTTGTAAAAAAAATAACTACTACAAGTTGTCATGGTGAAAAATGCTGTAATTTTATGAAATTTAGCATATTAAATAGCAATTACTAATAACTAACTTAACTTGTAGTAGTTATTTTTTTATTGAAATTTAAATAATAAAAAATATTTTAAAAACAAAATATTTGTAAAATTTTATACGAACAGTAGTTAACTATACAAATAATTTGAGTTGGCGACTTTCTATGGAGTAGATGTTGTTTCGGCATAACTTATACCACAATCGCACAATATTCTTTCTAATAAATTGTTAATAGCTTTTCCTTTATTCGGTTTGGAGCAACACGTAACAGGAGAAGTGCGAAGGTGACTAAAAAGATTCCACATATTTTCGATTCCTTGGGTAATTGTATCATCCCAACGACCGAAATGGCCAAGCCATCTCTGTGAAAAATTATGCTGTGGTTCATGAATAGCTGTATCTATTGCATCTCGTATTTGCTCTGGTTTGTCACCCCAAAAAATGTCCGCTCTAATCACTGGCAGGATTATAAAATTATATCCACGCATGCTATTAGGAAGCAAAGGAGTAGGATATAACTGTGTGTAATTATTAAGTAAATAATCTGTTGCTGGTAATGCTACATTATTTATACCTTGCCTAATACCTGAAGATATAATAACATAGACACGATTGCCACTTTGGAGTGGTTTTTCTTCACCTGGTATCTGTAAAGACTCTGCGTTGCTTACGCCTCCTAATCTTATCCAGTGTTCTTTGAACTTTTTCAATACACAGAATAGCGATCTAGAACGCTGTAATATTTTTTTTCTCTTTCCTCCTCATATTTTCTTATTTTTTCCATTGTTTTTTCTCTTTCAGCATAGAACCATAAAGCTTCGTCTGTTGTTTGGAAGCCATAAACATCAATAGAATTTACAGGAATATTTGCAAATCCTTCATACAAATTCAATCCATCCCTAAAACCAAGCATATCCCTCTGCAAGAATATACCATCCTTAGCCGAGTAAATTCTGGTAGGGGATAGCAAGAGTTCAGCGTTGGAAATAGGCAGTTGTATCCAGTTGCTCTGCCAGCCAAAGCGATTTCTGGCTTTGTCATCATATTGGAATGGGAATCCCCAGGCATTGTAGTGGTATTTTTCTATAGTTTGTGCATTCTCGTCTACGAGCTTTACCACAGTGCCTCGATTGTCATAGATGGGATATTGGTAGGTGCAGCTATCTATTTCCTTCTTTGCCTCCACAAGAGAGCCAATGCCCTGAATGGGAGTGTAGCCATGCGTGTATTGGGCTGTTGTGTTGCCAGAAGCGTCTTTTTCTGCCAGGAGATTGAGACCGTTGGAATCCCAGGTGAAATAGGCCAGGCCATTGCTGTCTTCTATGGCATAGCGATGGAGCTGGCTATCGTAGTAGAAGTAGTTGAATGCGCCTGTCTTATGGTGGATCGAAGTTACCAGATTCGCATGGTTGTATGTGAAATAGACATTGCCATCTGGTTCCTGGATCAGGGTACAGTTGCCTCGGCTGTCGTATTGGTAGTAGCTGTAGCCTGTTCCTGGCTCGTGCTTTTGGATCAGGGCATTGCCTGCATCGTAGGTGTAGTAGGTTTCCTGGTTGCCTCGTTTTTGGTATATCCTGTTGCCCGCGGCATCGTAGTCCCAAGCAAAAGCATAGATGGGTGTCATGACGTACCAAACATACGGATGCCCAGCCTGCATAGCCTGTTCCGAAGAAATATGCAAGCTAAGCAAAGGCAAAAGCCTGCAAGAAGCAAAAAAAATAGGACGCAAAGAGTTAGAAAAAGAAGTAGGTGCCTTGCCCAGGAGTAAACAGCATTGCCTGGAATATGCCTTAAAAGCCCTGAACAATGCGCTCGAAAAAATAGAAAAAGCAAACAATAAGGAGATTTGAAGAAATACCTTACTATTTTTTTTCTTGCAAAACAACCTCTAGTTTGTCTTGTGTGTATCGTACCAGTCTTCCTTCATGAGTAATCCAAAGATTGGCACTGTGATACGGAGTAACAAGTTCCATAATAAAGTATTTTGTCGTTTTTTTCTGTATCTTCAGGTTGGCTTCAGAGCATCTCATCCTTCTCGGATGGAATATGGAAAAAGAAAGCTCTTTGCCTGGTTCCAGAGGGCATTGAGGAATTAGTAGGGCAAAATGGTGGATAGCATTGTTGTCTGCCAGAATAAAATCAGGCGGAAGCATCAGAAAATATTCTATAATATTATCCTCTTTCTTTAAGCTTTCTTTCACTCCCTGGGAAAGAAATTCGCAAAAAATTTCGATTTCTTTGTTGTCTTTAACATGATAAAAAGAGGGCTGCAAGTTAGCATGGTATAGTGTTTCGGATTCTGCCTTGTATTCCTGATTCTGATGTATGATATGGGTCTTTGCTTTTATCTGATACTTTTCTTTTATTTTATCCCATTCGCATAGTATTTCCAAAGCACCAATCTTTTTTTTATCATAGAAAAAAGTATATTCATAAGGCACATCAAGCTTAAAAGGAAAATCTCTCAGTTTAGAAAGAAAAGATTGCTGGGGGATCTTTTCTATTTCTTGGATTTCTTTCAAATCGGACAACGCTATTTTCATTTGCCCATTGCTGTCCTGAATTTGCAAAATCTTTCCTACATCTTCCGTTGTCCATATCTGGAGGATATTTTTTTCCCAGGGAACAGAAAAGAGTAAAGCAGAAGTTCTGGCTCCTCTTAGCATGATACTTTCTCTTCCTTTGGGTTGTACGGAAAGTTTCTGTAAAGGAATAGAAGCGGACGTAATGGATTTAATATCGATCACAGAAAGAGTAAGAGGAAAATCTTTTCCTTTTCTGAGCAGAGGAAGCAAAGAAAAGGAATCTCCTATCAAGGCTTCATGACGAGGAAGAGATAGCGTTTCTTTTACATTTTCCTGGTTGTTTTTATAAAAGTTCAAGGTAACGCTATCCTCAGAAAACATGTATTTCTGCAATCCAATGATTCTATTGCTACTACTTTTCTCCAGAGAAAAAGAAAAATATTTTGGGGCGAAGGTGCTTTTTTCTAATATTTTATAATTATAAGATTTGCTACCTATCTCTGTTTTCAAGGCTGTTGTCACCTGACGTACAGAAATTTTTTGGGATTGTGAATCCTTCTCTTCTGATTCTTCCAGTAAAATATAGCCACTGGGAGTATCTTTGATACTGATAAGATAGTATTCTTTTGGATTTGCCTGAGCAAAAATCTGTACACTGGAAAAGAAAAAAAGCAAAAATATACCTGATATTTTTTTTAAAAACATGAAAATATCCTAAATCTATGGTAATATAGCCTGCTGAAATTGTGACACATTTCTATTTTCATCATAGTACTATTTATCATATTTCCATATATTTTGTCAAGCAAACAAAGCAAAAAAAGAAAGCTTGCTTGATTTTTATAACTATGTTAAAATAGAATTTCATATAATAATTTTTTAGTCAAAATGTTGTTGAACATCATTTTTGGGCGGCTACAAAAAATTTTTCCTTTTTATGGAGGCACTGATGCTGATTGGCCAGATTCAGATTATCAGCGAACCCAAAAAGCCAAAGCACTCTATTGCTCCTGGAGAATTTTTAATCATTGGCAGAGGGGCAGAGAGTGATGTTATTCTGCATGATACATCTGTATCTAAAGCTCATTGCAAAATTTTTTATGAAGATGGCGAATTTCGATTGCAAGATTTACAAAGCAAGAATTTCACCTATCTGAATGAAAAGCAACTGATCGGCACTATGAGCTTGAAGAATTCTGATGTTATAAAATTAGGCCGTAGCTGCATTGTGTTTAAAATGATTTCTCGTAAAGAGCAAACAGCAGCTCTTATGCTAGATTCGATCCAGCCTTTACACAACAAAATCGTTTTAAAGCCACAGGAAGATCAAAAACTTTTTGAAGATGACTTGCTTGCGCATGTGGTTCTTTCCATGCCCAATCCTGTAGTGAGCCGTGAAAAGCTCGAAGAATGCAGAAGGTGGCAAAAAGTAAATCCAGGATATTCTTTAAAGAAAATTCTTATAGAAAAAAAGTATATCCAGGGAAAAGAGATACAAACGATCCAGAATGCTATAGAGAATATCTTTAAACATGAAAAAAGCGAACAAAGTTTTATTCTCGAAGACACATCCTTAAAAGAAGATACAACAGAGCAAAGCCTTTTCTTGAAATTAGCCAGAGCAAAGAGACTGCTCAATGTAGATCAGATTCATGCTGCATGTCTCTTGCACAGAAAATATAAAGAAACCAACAAGCCCATGACTCTTATGGATATTCTTCGCAAGGAAGGGTATTTGAATTCTGCGCAGATACAAGAAATACAAAATTTTCAAAAAGGAAGCATGCCTTACAAAATTGAAGGATATGAGCTGCTTTCCTTGATTGGTGTAGGAGGGATGGCTTGTATCTATAAAGCAAGGCAAATTTCTATGGATAGAATTGTCGCCATCAAGGTTCTTCTGGAAAGCTATCGTAATAACCAATATATCAATGAGCTATTCTTGAGTGAAGCCAGAGCTGTTGCAAGATTGAGCCATGAAAATATCGTTGCAGGGTATGACTTTGGAGAAGCTCATGGGGTATCGTATTTTGTCATGGAATATGTCGATGGGATTTCTCTGGCACAAAAGCTAAAGAAAAGCCAGGGGCGAATTCCTGCAAAAGATGCATTGGAAATCGCTATTCAAGTTGCAAAAGCCTTGGAGCATGCCTGGGAACAAGAATTGGTTCATAGAGATATCAAGCCTGAAAATATTCTCTTAACGCAAAAAAATGTTGTAAAACTATGTGACCTGGGGCTTGTTCAAAAAACAGGGGAAAATAGCACAAACTCCAAAGAAGACTATGGTACGCCTTCCTACATGAGCCCAGAGCAAATACGCTCTGAAGCAGACATAGACATACGAAGTGATATCTATTCTTTAGGTGTAGTGCTATACAAAATGATTTTTGGTTTTCTTCCTTTTCAGGGAACCACAAGGGAAATCATGGCGAAACATCTAAGCGAAAAATTACGATTTCCTGCTCAAAATATAGGAAAAGAAAAGTCTGATCTAGCAAAAATTATCAATAAAATGATGGAAAAAGATGCCCAAATGCGTCCCCAAACGCCCAAAGATCTTTTAGATGAATTGCTCAATCTACAAAAACAATGGGAAAAGAATACTATCGAAAATACAATGGAAGTTTTAGTAGATATTCCTCAACGTCAAAAGGGCTATTTGTCTTTTGTAAAAAATTTTTTTAAAAAGTTAAAATAAAGAGATTTTTATGACAAATCAACAAGAAGAATATAAACAGTTTATAGAACTTGCCTCTAAGTCTGGGTACCTGACTTTTCAGGCAGTCACTTTTTGTCAGGAAAGAATACAGTCAGGAGAAGATCCAGGAGTCGTCGTCGTAAGAGAGAAGTTTATGACAGAAGAACAGGTGGCGCATATCTATTCTTCTATGGAAAAAGACAACGATGGTGGAAATCTCTGTAGAATCTACACAGTAGAACCTCAGCTCCAAAAGTCGAAACAAGAAGAGGAAGAAGAAAAACTATTGGCATATCTTAAAGAAAAAAATATGATTTCTGAAGAAAGCCTAGCCTTTTGCCAGAAAGAAAAAAATCGCCTCGCCAATATGGGCTACCAGGTTCAGCTCTCTGCTCTTTTATGCGGTACAGGCAATTTAAATCCCAACCAAATCCAGGAGATATATCGCTCTATTTTAGGGGAAAACCTGCCTGTTGCATTAGTGGAAGGAGAGATTCCTTTTGCAGAAAATGACCTGCCTCGCCTGCACAAGGAAAAGAAGCAAAAGAGCAAGCCAGAAGAAGCTTCGGAAAAAATTATAGAGCAACTCCAGAATATGGTAGAGATCAAAGAGAAAAAGAAAAAAATCAAAAAAGCCAAGAAAAAAGCAGCCCTTTCCCAAGAGCAAGAGTCTCTGGCAGAAGAGATAGCCCAGGATGTTATGGATGATTCTTATAATTTTGACGAAGAAGAACCCCCGACAGAACTACAAGAAAAGGAAATGGCAATGGCAAATAGCATCAATTTTACTTCTTTAGTGAACTCTTTGAATTCTCTGATACATGTATTACAACAAAATTCTCCTGATGATGGCTCTGAGATTATTCCTAAAATTCCTCAAATAAAGCCTCAGGAAGAAAAAGAAGATGCCCAGGAAGAAAAAGAAGATACCAGCATATTCACAAAAGGCAAGACCCCTCTTGCTTTAGAAAAAGCAGTAAAGGCAATCCAAAAAGGAACAAAACTTCAGGGATACCATATCAAAGATTTGTGCTTGAGCGGCGTAAAGCTGGAAACACCCTTGTCTCTGGTGGATTGTGTCATCGAAAATCTGGATCTAAGCGATAGTGAATTCTTGCAAGATATAAATTTTGAAGAATCTTGCTTTTTAGGAAAAGCCTCTTTCAAAGGAAGCGTTTTCCATAAAGAGGCTCAATTTAAAAAAGCCATATTCGTAGATGGTGCTGATTTCACCAAAAGCCAGTTTAAGGGCGATACACGATTCAATACCACTGCTTTTAAAAGATTTGTTAGCTTCAATCGCTCTCAATTTGAGCAAAAAGTTGTCTTCACTCGTTCTTCTTTTGCCAAAGGCGTTAAGTTCAATGAAGTCGAATTTTCTGGTGCAGCCAGCTTCAACGATATTTACTGCGAGCATCGCTACTATATGGACAATTGTAAATTTAGAGATGAAACTACCTTCAGCAATGCTCAATTTTCCGATATAGCAGACTTCTCTCAGAGCGTTTTCCAAAGAGTCGTCAAATTCAAAGGAACACATTTTTCGCGATGGGCAACATTTCAGTATGTAAAATTCGAAGATGAATGCCATTTTAACGGAGCCAACGTTGTTGGAGATATGTCTTTTGGCTGGGCGAAATTCCATGGACTTATTAATTTGTCTACACTGTGTGCAGAACGCAACGTAAATTTCAAGAATGCCCAGATAAATAGCAATGCAAGATTCCGCATACAAGATGCTTATTTTGGAAGGCTTTTCCTCGCCACTTCCCAGATAGAAAATCATTTGGAAAGCCATATAGAAGGGGATTTCAAAACAGCCCGACAAGAATATGGAATTCTCAAAAACAATTTTAGAGAAATCAATGAATATGAACAGGAAGACTGGGCCTATCTCTGGGAAAAACGTATGGAAAGACTCAGCATCAAGCCGCAAGGTGTGCGTTCTACTCTGTCTCGTTTTTTTGATTGGCTGGCCTTAGATATGGCTTGCGGTTATGGAACAAAACCCCTAAATATTTTCCTTACATCTATAATAACGCTTATCTTTTTTGCTATCTTCTATTATAGTTTTGGTTCTCAATTTACCCTATCCCAGGAAGAGGCTTCCTATGCCTCTGTCCCTTTCCTGGATGCCATCCAGGTTTCTTTCCGCACCTTTACAAACTCTTCTATAGGAGGCTGGGAAGCCAAAGGAACAAGCTGGATCAACTATATCATGATGCTGGAATCCTTCCTGGGCTTTTTCATCATGACCGTCCTTGTCGTGACTTTTAGCAGAAAAGTGATAAGATAAGGAACAAGAATTAAATAAGTTCCACATTTCCTCCCGCAGACTCAAGCAGATG
>CALKWO010000176.1 GCA_938003875.1 uncultured bacterium | reverse complement strand
ATAGTCTATAGTGAAGAAATAATCCTGCCGTAAAGAAGTGACGATTTCTGACGCTTTTTGCCAGATATACATAGTATCAGCAAAGGGCGGTAGCTGGTTTTTAGGATGATGCAGGCATTCTTCCAAGAAAAGGCGTATATCGCTAATCTGAGTCCAATAGGAAGAAGAGGGAACACTCTCGTCTGAAAAATTTCGTGCAAAGCATTCCCTGGCACTGGAAACAAGAATTTCATATTTTTGCTGGTATTGCTGATAAGAATTTCTTGAATAAAAAGCAAGCAATAGGTTAAAAAGAAATAAAAGCAGAAGAAAAGCCACAAGAGGTTTTTTGATGATTTCTTTTGCATTTCGGTAGCGGAAGTTTTTTTTGCGAAAATTCAAACCAAGGTTTGTTTTGCCTGCTGCTTTAAATGCCAGGCCTATCGCAGGCAAATATTCTGGCAAAACACTTGCATCCAAAGGGCTGTCCAGAGTCAAGAAAGAAGAAATATCCCAAATCTCGCAGGATAGAGATGCTTTTTCCCGCAGATGGGAGGGAAATTCCGAGATAAGATCAGGATTCCCAGAGAGATAGATTTTATCTATAGCAGGAAGTCCTAATAAAGAGAGGCTTAACTCTATGGTGATTTTGGAGTAGAGCTTTTTTTTATTTCTGGGCGATAGAAAAAGGCGATCAGGCAATATCTGGAATGTATCCGCCGAAATTTCCGTTGTGTCAGAAAGATGGGAAAAAGAATCCGCATGAACAGGAACAGAGCGAATATCTTTTAGAATACCATGCTCCAAAATGAGAAAATGGAAGCAATGATGCTGTATTTCCAGAAAAAGCACAAGAGGTAAAGAGCAAACGGGAGAGTCCATCGTAGCAAGGTAGAAAAGCCCCATCAAATCCATATCAACGATAAAAGGCTCTAATTTGCAAGAAGCCATAAAATCCAGGGTCTTTTTGATCAGGATATGAGGAGCAGCTACAGCCAAAAGGCGTGTGTGGTGATTGCGCCTCTCTAAAATATGATAGTCAACGATAAGGCTTTCGATAGGAAGAGAGTGGATATACTGTTCTGAAGTATATTGGATAATCTGCTCAATATCAGCATTTTCCGTGAACTCTACAGAAAATTTTCTGGCAATGCAATGTCGGGAAGGCAAGGAAACAACAACAGTATGACGATACCAGCCACGAGAAGAAAAAAGAGAATGGATTTCCTGGAAAGCAGATTCAGCATTCCGAAAGGCAACGCTGTGAAGATATACAAGAGAATCCCTCTCCACAACTGCTAAAAAAAGATGATCGTTATCCAGACGAATCCCAATCCCATTAGACATAAAATCCTCGGCAATTCAGGTTTTTATTGACTTGTGCGTAAAACATTGATATAAAGAATAACAATGCTATTATAGGAAATCAAAGCGCATTTATAAAGAGAAAAAGAGGAAAAGAAATGGTCGAGAAATGGCTGGCGATTTTGATCGTGGGAATAATGCTTGCAGTGGCTCAGGAAGTAAGGGTTTCGATGGATTTCCAGGGAACAGACATGCATTTATTCTTGCAATGGTTCGGAAAGCAAACGAACAAGAAAATTATTTACCAACAACAAGGGCTTCATGGAAAAAAAATATATTTTATATGTCCGCAGGGCATACCAGAAAAATCCCTAGAAACAATAGGAATGGCAATACTGGAAAGCAATGGATTTACCCTCATAAGATCAGGAGAAGGAGAAACCAATGTATATAAACTGGTAGAAATGGCAGAAGCAGCAACAAGACCCATAGCATTCTATACTTTCGAAGAATTGAGAAAAATGGAAGAAGGCGATTACTACATATCTCAGCTCATCATCATAAATCATCTTCAGGTAAGCAGCGTGGTCACAGCACTAAAGCAGACAAAAGTTCTGCACGCAAGAGCAGGAAGCGTAGTGGAGATCAAAGGTGCCAATGCCTTGATAATCCAGGACTTTGTTCCCAATATCAGGCGAGCTATAAAAATTATCGAAATGATAGACAAGCCCCAGAGCAAAATGGAAATAGCATTTGTAAGTCTGAAAAATGCTCAGGCAAGCGACATAAATGAAAAATTGCAAAGGCTATTTCAGGCGAATGCAAAAGAAAGAGCAGAATACAATTTGCCAGAACCATTGACAATAGTAGCCGACAGCAGAACCAATTCCCTGATATTGAAAGGAAGCAGAGAAGAAATCCAGGAAGCCAGAAACCTCATAGAAAGGCTGGACAGAGAAATCAAAGAAGAAGTAGAAACAGCAAAAATCTATGAACTCAAGTATGTCACCCCAGAGAAAATAGTGCCAGCCTTAAAGGAATTCATCAAAACCTCCGTGTTTCTCAAAAAAGCCGAAAAACAAATAGCCGCAGGCCCATCTTTGGATAGAATCACAGTAATAACCAATGAACACACCAAATCGCTTTTGATAACAGCAACAGAAAAAGAACACAAATTGCTGGAAAGCGTAATCCAGAAATTCGATGTAAGAAGACCGCAGGTACTTCTGGAAACAGTGATATGCGAATTTTCGCCAAGCGATGTTTTGAACATAGGGATAGAGCTTCTAGGAACAGGAAACACAGAAGGAGTGGATATACACGGACTGACATCCTTTGGCCTATCATCCATTGTAGACAGTGCAGGCAAGGCGATTGATGACAAGAATCCAGCGTTTCCAGCAGGAAGAAAGCTCGCACCAGGAACAGGTCTGACAACCTTTATAACCAAAGGAAACGAAAGCAAAATCCCCTTTTTGCTAAAAACAATTCAATCCCAGAGCAATGCAGAAGTTCTTTCCACGCCGAGAGTCCTAACGGACGACGGAGAAAAAGCAGAAATACGAGTGCAACAGGAAGTGCCAGTAACAAGCACCAATGCACTTAACAGCTCGACCTCTACGACATCCTTCAAGGAATTTGTTTCAGCAGGCACAGTTTTGATAATAAAACCCCAGATCATCCACAGCAACTGGCTAAGATTGGAAATAACACAAGACATAGAAGCCTTCATAGGAAATGCACCAAGTTTAGGAGTTCCACCGCCTAAAAGCAGCCGATCCTTGAAAACAGTAGTGACCGTTCCCAACGGGCAGATGGTGATTCTAGGCGGTTTATACGATAGGCGAGAGGTGGAAACCATAGACAAAATTCCCATTCTGGGAGACATACCCATTCTGGGCATGCTGTTCCAAACCAGAACCAGATCAGTATCCAAGACGAATCTCTATATATTTATATGGCCGAAAATTCTTATTGATCCAGAATTTAAGGACTTATATAAAATATCCCAGGAAGAGCATAAAAAAGCAAAGAAAGCGAGTAAAAATCCGTTGGAAAAAGTGGAAGAAGAATGACACCGGGCGCAATCCAATAATTTCGGAAGTGATTTGGATTTTTTTGTGTTGCTTTCTG
>CALKWO010000175.1 GCA_938003875.1 uncultured bacterium | reverse complement strand
ATAGGACTTACGCAGACTTCTTTGCTCTTTGATAATTAAGGATTCTGAAAGAAAAATCTAACGTAAACAAGACTCTATCTTGTCCAACCTTCTGATAATATAAATCGTAGACGTGAAAGTAGATGTCATACGTGTTAAGTTTTAATATTTTGCCTTGCAACAGATTGTAGCCGCAGGGTTGCGCCGAAAAAGCCATGTCTGCTCAAAAGTCTAACGCCAGCGCAATCCCTGCGTCTTTGGTCAATACCCTTTAACTGGATCATTTAAAAAGATTCGATTCCGTTAGTCTCTATTGGCAAAAGACGCAGGGATTGCGCTGAAGGTCGTCTTTTCCGAATAGATAGCCATTTTCGGCGCAACCCTGCGGCTACAAATCCTTGCAAAGTAAGCAATTATTGCTTAACACCAATGACGTTCACGTTTTTCTGACTGAGGCATTTCTCTCTATAAGGAAGAGTCAAGTTTTACAAATATTTTCTTTCTTTTTCTTCCATTATTTTAGGCATCTTAGAATGCCTGCGTAACTCCTATTAAAAAATAGAATTAACCACAGAGACAGAGGCTACACAGACTACTATTTTGATAATGAGAATGATAAAGATAACGATAACGAATCATACAAAATTTGTCAAACAAACTTTTATCTGAATCTATAGCTTCTATCGTTTTTTGGACCGATGCCATCCTATGATAGCATGAATATTCATCTTGTTTTATAATGTTTTTTGCTATATTATATGGATAAATCAAGTATGTCTTTTAAAATAAAGAAGTTGATTAAGGAATAATACCATGGATCAAAAAATGATTTTGCAATTACTCAAAGAATATGTATAGAATTATTGGGAAACTTATGGTAAACTAATCCATAAGATGGATACAGAAAAAGTTGAAGGGCTTCTTTAACCCTTATTTTCTCGATAAATTCAGATTCTTAGTTAGTTTGACAATGTTAAATCTGGATTAGGGATTGCGCTGGCGTTAGACTTTTGAGCAGACATGACTTTTTCGGCGCAACCCTGCGGCTACAAATGATGATAAAGATAACGAATTTGTACTCGTTCACGGTAAAAACAAGAGGAAAAAAGTGAAACAATATCTGAAAAATTATAGCAATTACCTATATTTTATTTTGTGCCTGGGGATTATCTTTGCTGTAAATGGAAAGCTCATAAGCAGATTTACCATAATGTATACGATAGCATTTTTGGCAGCGATTGGTTTTGTGCTATATAAAGCGAAGTCTGATAAATATCCTATCCGCTTTATCCTGGAAGGGGCTTTGGCTCTCCTGCTTGGGGGATTTGTAGGCAGCCATTTTTTGTGCGTCTATATCCTTCAAGAGCATCATGGATTTCAGACGTTTTTCTCCTTTAGCGGAAAATCAGCGATAGGCGGTATTTTGGGGGCAATTGGTTGGGGGCTTTTGTATAGTCGAGTCAAGATGGGGATGAGCTGGCGTGAAATCATGCAAGGATCAGACTATGCAGCCATGGCCTATTTGCTAGGAGGAATCTTTGTCAAAATTGGCTGTTTTTTCTCAGGATGCTGTTTTGGAATGCCATGCTCCCCAGGCTGGGGTGTGGTTTTCCCGCCCCATAGCAAGCCAGGTATGCTATTCCCCAACATCAGCCTGATTCCTACCCAACTCTATGCTTCTCTGATGTATCTCATTATGTTTATTTTTTTATTGTGGTTAGCCCGACGCAAACCTTATCATGGCTATCTGACAATCTGGTTCTATGTTTTGGTAGCAATCCATCGCCTGGTGGATGATAGCTTCCGCTATTTCCCTCCACAAGAAATTTTCGGGACACTTGCTGGAATGAGAATGACACTCTACCAATGGATAGCAATAGGGCTTCTCGCTATCGCTGCCATCATGTTTAGATTAGGCAAACTCTATAACCAGCGTTTGGGCTGTCAATGCAAGGAAGAGATGGTTTTATAGTCACTTACAAGTAAAATCTCGTACAAAAGTGTAAAGATTTTTCACCGCAGAGACGCGGAGAACGCAGAGAAGAATAAAAAATATAAAAATTTTTCTCTGCGTTCTCTGCGCCTCTGCGGTAAATTTTTTTCTTTTTGATTACGGTTTATTCGTGTTGGACTTATATAATCATAAATGGAAAAAAGGAAATAAATAACAATTATGTCTACGAAAAGCCAATCACATGAGCCATTAGCAATTGTCGGTATGGGGTGTCGGTTTCCTGGTGGGGCTTGCAATCCACAAAAAGTTTGGGAAATTTTGTGCCAGGGGGTGGATGCCATCGTAGATACTCCTCAAGACCGTTGGGATATGCGCAAATTTTATGATCCGACTCCTGATAAACCATCTAAACTCTATGTCCAGCAAGGCGGGTTTCTACAGGAAAAACTCGATCAGTTCGATCCTCTGTTTTTTGGTATTTCTCCACGAGAAGCCATGTCTCTGGATCCTCAGCAAAGATTGTTGCTGGAAGTTACGTGGGAAGCCATCGAAGATGGGGGGCTTGTACTGGAAAAACTGAAAGGCACAGGCGTTTTTATTGCTGGCTTCATGATGGATTATCAATGGCTGCAACTCCATCCTGCGAATATTCCTGTACTGGGAGCAGCAAGTTTAACTGGTAACACCATGACGATGCTCTCCAATAAAATCTCTTACATCTATGGTTTCCATGGCCCAAGCCTAACCTTAGACACAGCTTGCTCTGGATCTCTTGTTGCCGTACACTTAGCCTGCCAAAGCATCTGGAATGGAGAATGCAAAACGGCCATAGCAGGAGGTGTCAATGCCATGATTTCTCCTGCCAATTGCCTGGCTATGTGTCATGGGCATTTTCTATCGCCTGATTCTCGCTGCATGACTTTCGATCAACGTGCCAATGGATATGTTCGGGGAGAAGGGGCAGGAGTCATCATTCTTAAATCATACAAGCAGGCACGCATGGACGGTGATCCCATATACGCTCTCCTCTGCGCCAGTGGTTGCAACCAGGATGGACATACTCTGGGCGGTATATTTTTTCCCAGTAGTGAGGCACAAGAAGATTTGCTCCGTCAGGTGTATCGTCAGGCAGGCATCTCTCCTGGAGAGATTCATTATATCGAAGCCCACGGAACGGGAACCCAGGCAGGCGATCTCGCAGAGGCTACAGCACTGCATGCTGTTCTTGCACAAGGTCGTAAGGATAAATGCGTTGTCGGTTCGATCAAGACCAACATCGGACATCTGGAGGCTGCGGCGGGTGTCGCTGGGCTGATCAAGGCTGCGCTATGCTTAAAGCATCGGCAAATTCCTCCTAATTTACATTTTGTCACTCCCAACCCTTCTATACCATTTGATAAAATGTGCATTCGGGTGCCAAAGCAAATGGAAGATTGGCCTGCATCAGCCTCTTATCGCTATGCAGGGGTCAACTCGTTTGGATATGGGGGAACGAATGCACATATACTTTTGCAGGAAGCTCCCTCTATCCAGGATCAGCCTGTCGAGCCAGTAGCAATAACGCATACGATTCCCTCCTCGCCTCGAACGCCCTGGCTATTTCCCCTTTCGGCGCATAGTGAAGTAGCCCTAAAGCAGATGGCGGAAAACTACGCTACTTTGTTTACATCTACAACCGAAAGTATGCTGGACAATATTTGCTATTCTGCCAGCGTGAGGCGCAATCATCATCGCCATCGACTGGCTGTGATTGCAAATTCCAGGGAAGAAATGTCGAAAGTCTTAGGTTCCTGGAATGCCAAAGAAAATATAGCCAATTTCGTTTCTGGGCAGATTGTACCTGAAGCACAGAAAAAATTGTTGTTCGTGTATACTGGCATGGGGCCACAGTGGTGGGGAATGGGACAGGAACTGATGAAGCACGAACCTGTGTTTCACAAGGCTTTACAAGAATGTGTGGAAATTTTTTCTGGCTATGCTGGTTGGTCACTCTGGGATGCCATGCAGTCAGGGGAAAGCAGTTCCCGTATGGCAGAAACCCAGATCGCTCAGCCAGCCAACTTCGCCCTCCAGGTAGCCCTTACGGCTTTATGGAAATCTTGGGGTATTTATCCAGATGCCGTCGTTGGACACAGCGTTGGCGAGGTTACAGCAGCTTATGTATCAGGTACTCTATCTCTGGAAGATGCTGCTCTGGTAAGCTATCATCGCAGCAGGTGCCAGCAAAAGACTGCTGGCAAAGGCACCATGCTGGCAGCATCGCTGCCTGTAAATCAGGCCAAAGAGCTTCTGAGAAATTGTGCGGATCGGGTAGCCCTGGCAGCAATCAATAGCCCCACTTCTGTAACTTTCGCAGGAGATAAGGAAGCCTTGAGTGCGATTGTTTCCCTCTTGGAATCACAAAGAATTTTTTATCGATGGCTTCAGGTTGAAGTGGCTTACCACAGCCCCCAAATGGATGAAATCCAGCAAGAACTACTCGAAAGCCTGGCAGCCATCAGGCCTCAGAAAGCCATTGTTCCTCTGTATTCAACGGTAACAGGCACAAAAATTTCAGGGGAAAACATGAATGCAGGGTATTGGTGGGACAATGTCCGCCAGAGTGTCCAACTGGCTTCAACCCTGCAAAGGGCTATCCAGGATGGGCAGAGAATTTTTCTGGAAGTCGGCCCGCATCCTGTGTTGTCGTCTGCTATCCAGGAATGTCTACAAACTTCCAGTGTCATGGGGCATACGGTAAACTCTTTGCATCGAAGCCATCCAGAAGCACTGAATATAAGGCGTTCTCTGGGAAAGCTTTATACGTTGGGTTTTGAGATTGGCTGGCAGGCGATTTTATCTGCTTCATGTCATCAAGTATCCCTTCCTGCCTATCCCTGGCAAAGAGAAAAGTATTGGAATATTTCGCCCAAATTACAACAGGAGCTGCTGCCCCACACTGGTTATGTTTTTTTAAATAAAGCTGTGGAAAGCCCAATGCCTGCGTGGGAAGTAGAGATCAACACCAGCTTTTTCCCTTATCTTCATGAACATAAGGTGGGCCAGCAAACGGTCATTCCTGCTATGGCTTTCATCGAAGCCATGCTCCAGGTACACCAGCAGGTTTCTGGACAGCCTTTTTGTATGATCGAAGAGTCAGATATTTACCAACCTTTGGTGGTTGATGAGCATAAGACTCAGACATTTCATGTACAATGGCAGCCAGCAACCTCTACAATAGGCGTATACAGCAAAATTACAGGGGAAGAGACTCCCTGGATACTCCATTGCAGTGCTAAAGTCGTTACTCTTCCGCCTCGTCCTTTGGCCAGGCTTGAGCTGAAGGAAATCCGATCTCGATGCAAAAACTACATATCATCTGCTGAAATCTATCAGGATCTCTCTCTCCGTGGCCTCCACTATGGCCCGACTTTCATGGCTGTACAAGAGGTATGGAAAGGAGACAAAGAGATTGTGGCAAAATTGTGTTCGGCACTCCCTCCCACTCAGGATGTATACATAGCTCACCCTGCTCGTCTCGATGCTGCAACCCATTCCCTTGTAGCTTTCTGCGATGATTTCGGCAAGGCCAATCCGACCACGATTTTGCCAGTTTCCATCCATCGCCTGAGCTATTATGCTCCTTTGCCGTCTACATACTTTGTTTATCTCAGGCAAACCTATTCCAGCTCCCAGGCATCGTTTTCGGATATTACCTTTCTGGATGAAGAAGGCCAGGTATTGTTGAAGATTGACCAGGGAATAGCCAAAAAAACACAGATTGCCAGCGCGGACATTGTTTCTCCTCAAGACTGGCTGTATGATCTGGTCTGGCAAACGAAAGCAATAGCAAAGCCTGCGGCATCCTCTTCAGGAGATTGGCTGATTCTATCCGATCAGGGAAATCAGGCTGCTCAAAGCAGCGATGACTCTCTGCCTGCGAAATTGCAAGCATCCTTGCAGTCTTACAACATTCGCTATAAATGGATTGTGCCTTTCTTCCTTAGCGAGGAGGGTCTGAAAAAATCGCTGGCCAATGTTGATTTGCACTCTTTTAGCTGTGTGCTTTATCTGGCCGATACTCATCCTCAGAGTCTGGATTTCCAACACATAAACGCCCGTTGCATGGAAGTGATGTGGCTTGCCCGAATTTTGGAAAAACACAAAGCAGTTAGCCAGTCTGGAAGTAAAATCGTTTTGGCGATTGTCACTAAAGACAGCCAGACCGTTATTAGAGAAGATATGGCAAAGGGGGTGGCATCATCACCTCTTTGGGGCTTAGGACGAACGATTCAACAGGAATTTCCCCATATACAATGTCGTTTGCTCGACATTTCGGAAAGTTCGGGGCAGAAAGATCTTGATTCGGTGGTGGCAGAATTGCTATCAGGCACAAACGAGCCTGAAATCGCCTGGCGTTCGGGGCAAAGATTTGTCCATCGCCTGAAGAGCTATACTCATAAGCCCCCACAGTCTCAAAACCTGACACTTTCTACTGCCAACCCCATAAAACTCGCTATTGGAACGCCTGGAATTCTGGATAGCCTCCACTATGAGGAGGATAACCGCCAACTTCCTGGCCCTGGAGAAATCGAAATTCGTGTGCAGGCTGCTTCCCTCAACTTCAAAGACCTGCTGAAGGTACTCAATGTCCTGTCGCCCAGAATTACCGAAGGGACTTACTTTGGGGATGCGTTTGGTATGGAATGTTCTGGGATCGTTGTGGCTACAGGCGCAGATGTCGTGGATTTCCATCCTGGCGATGAAGTGATCGCTTTTGCTGCCAAGGGATGTTTTCGGGCTTATATCACGATTCCTGCCAGGGATGCCACACCTAAACCTTCCTGTATCAAGATGGAAGAATCTCCTGTGCTGATTGCCTTTATCACAGCTTACTATGGACTCGTTGAAATTGCCAGGATTAAGGCTAAAGAGAGTGTGCTTATTCATAGTGCCACAGGAGGCGTAGGATTGGCAGCCATCCAAATTGCGAAGTGGATGGGAGCAGAGATATTCGCTACTGCGGGAAGCGATGCCAAGCGGGAATTTCTAAGGCAGCAAGGTATCACTCATGTTATGGATTCGCGCTCTCTGTCTTTTGTTTCCGAGATCAAGGCTGCCAATCATGGTCAGGGCGTGGATGTGGTACTCAATTTCTCGACAGGAGAAGCACTCCAGGAAAGCCTGGACTTGCTGGCACCTTATGGAAGGTTTGTGGAGATCGGCAAACGAGATATTGATGAAAACAAACTGCTGCCGATGCGCTCTTTCAACCGCAATTTGAGCTTTACTTCTATTGACCTGGACAGAATGTTCCTGGAACATCCATCCACTATAAAAAAAATGATCCAGGCAGTAGCGATAGCTTTGGAAGAAGGACATCTGCAACCTCTCCCAATAAAAGTATTTGCAGCATCAGAAGCTGTTGCTGCATTCCGCTATATGGCTCAGGCTGCGCATATTGGCAAGATCATTCTGGATTTACAAGATCAGCCTGTATTGGTAAAAGCCAGTGTCCATCAGGAACCTATGCTGCGCTGCGATAGTACGTATCTGATTTCAGGTGGGCTAAGAGGATTCGGCCTGGAAATGGCCCAGTGGCTTTCCAATAAAAAAGTAGGAGGTCTGGTGCTGCTCAGTCGCAGCGGCTTAGAAACTATCGAGGCTCGCAATGCCGTTAATGCCATGATTGCTAGAGGCATCAAGGTCAAGGCAGTTGCCTGCGACATCACAGATTTTGCCCAGGTTCGCCAGCTTATAGAGGAAATACGTTGCGAGTTGCCTCCTTTGCGGGGTATTTTCCATGTAGCAGTCCATTATGATGACGAGATGCTAAACGATGCCACATCGGAAAAATTTGCCAGGGTCATGGCACCTAAAATACAAGGGGCTATCAATTTGTGGAAATGCACCCAGGACAGAAAGCTAGATTTTTGGGTGCTGTTTTCTTCTTTTATTTCGATTGGAGGCAACCAGGCCCAGGGAAACTATGCTTCTGCGAATGCCTTTCTCGACAATTTTTCCCATTACCTGCGTTGCCAGGGGCAGCCAGCCATTACGATCAACTGGGGCGTTTTAGCTCAGGCTGGAGCTGTTGCCAGAAGCAAACCCTTGCAACTTTTGCTAGAGCAAACTGGTTTTCAAGGATTCAGCAACCAGGAAGCTTTATCAACGATAGAATTGCTCTTGTCTGACAGGCAAAATCTGCCACAACAGTTGATTGCCGTAAAGATCAATGCAGAGCGTTGGCTAAAAAATAGCTTACTGGCAGGCTCTCCTATTTTTGCCGAGTTTGCCAGAAGCATTGCCTCTACAGGCCAGATGCAACGAGGCAATGTAGATTTGCTTCATAAATTGTCTGGACTCAAGCCTGATGAACGCCAGACTTTCATCGCTGACAGAATCAAAGATTGCCTGTCTCAGATTTTGCAATATCGTCCTGAACAGGTAGATATACAGCAAGGGCTTGATTCGTTAGGGTTTGATTCTTTAGTAGGAGTAGAGCTGGTCAGCAAGCTACAGGCGGATTTTGGCATCAGGCTTGCGGCGATGGAGCTTTTACAACAGCGTACCATCGCAGGTTTGACAAAGCTTGTGTATGAAAGAATGACAAGCATTCTTCCGAATGATGATATGGATTCTACTATGGTCGTAGAAGAAGCCAATCCTGCTCCTGATCTGGTGCAAGCCAGACCAGGCGAGGATGAGCACCAGGAACAAAGCAGCCAGATTGCTGATGCGCAAGCAATAGCTTCTGCAACCATATTCGTTTCCGAGGATAAGCCATCTGCTGTGCTGGAAATTCCAGAAAGATTTTATAATTTTGAACACTTTGCGGAATATCAGACTTTCCAACAGCATAAAGAGATGGCAGAGCAGAATGGCGTGGTCAATCCTTATTTTCGAATGAGTGAAGCGATCACGCGAGCAACGACGATGATCCAGGGACGTGAGTTCATAGATTATGCTGGCTATAATTATCTTGGTTTGTGCGGAGACCCTCGTGTGTCGGAGCAGACTATAGATGCAATCCGCCATTACGGCACCTCGGTTTCCTCTAGCCGACTTGGCATTGGAGAAAAGCCGATCCACCGTGAGCTGGAACGGGAGCTGGCTGATCTGGTAGGTGCAGAAGATAGCGTGATTTTTCTTAGTGGACACGGCACTAATGTGAATACCATTGGTCATCTCTTCAAGCCATCTGACCTGATTGTTTACGATGAATTCAGTCACAACAGCATCACCCAGGGTGCCTATATGTCGCGAGCCACGATGATTCCTTTTGCTCATAGCGATTGTCAGTCATTAGAGAAGATTCTTCGCGAGAAACGGCCACGCTATGAAAGGGTTCTGATCGTCGTCGAGGGCGTTTATAGCATGGACGGAGATATTCCTGATCTTCCTCATCTCATCGAATTGAAAAAACACTACTGTACTCTTTTGATGGTAGACGAAGCCCATTCGATGGGAGTTTTAGGAAAAACAGGGCGAGGTATTCGTGAATATTTTGGTGTCAACTGGCGAGATGTGGATTTATGGATGGGAACGCTAAGCAAATCTTTTGCCAGTTGCGGAGGATATATCGCTGGTGCTAAAAAGCTAGTCGAATATCTTCGTTATACTTCTCCAGGCGTTTTGTATAGTGTTGGTATGTCGCCAGCCAACACCGCTTCTGCTCTGGCTGCTGTTCGCCTTATGAAAAAAGAGCCAGAACGGGTAGTCAGACTACAGAATAATGCCCGATTTTTTTTGAACCAGGCGAAAGCCAGGGGACTTTCCACTGGTCTGAGCTTTGATTCGCCAGTGATTCCAGTCATGGTCGGAGATATTTTTCGGTGTCTTGATCTGTCTCAGAAGATGTTTTCTCACAACATCAATGTCTTGCCGGCCATTTTTCCTTCGGTAGCAATGGATGCTGCCAGGCTCAGATTCTTTATCACCAGCGAACATACTCAGTCTCAGATGGAGTATACCCTGGAAACCTTAGTTGCAGAGATGTAAAATTATTTAGGGCGATTCTCATGGGAATATGCTATTTTTTTTAAATTTTAACGAAAGGAAGGTTTGTATGGAAAAAAGTAAAAAAGCTATAACTATAGCTTCTGCTATTCTTTGTGTTGTTCAAGTATTTTTTTGGTCATTTTTGGTATCTGTTTGCAGTGGTGGAAGTTGTGATTATGGTCCTTCTTCTTCCTATAGTGATTACCCATACCCAAGCCCAAGCCCAACTTGTACAAGCTCATATTTAAGCCAGAACCCAAGTTCAGAGATTCTACCCCAAATTTATACCACGAACATCAATAAGGCTACAGGCGATTCCTATATCAACGTTTATAACCTGCAGGACAATGGCAATGTAAAGGCTAGCCGTCAAATCACAGGATTGAAAGATGCCAGAGGAATCCAGGTAGTGAACGAATCTCTTTGCGTAGTCAATAAAGGCCACAATTCCATTGCTGTATATAAAGCAAGCGACATGGATAGGGTGAGTCCTCTTTGGAATATTTCAGGCCCAGATACTCTACTCAAAGGAGTATGGGGGATTTTTGTAAACCAACAAGAAATTTATGTCTCTGGTGAAAGCTGCATTACTGTATATGATTGGGCTCCTGGCAAAACCAACGCCAGCCCAAAACGATCTATATCCGATGTTGACGGTGGATTTAGTTCTCTCTCTGGTATCTATGTAGATAATACTTATCTCTATGTTGCCAATCGCTTTGGAAAATCCGTAAAGGTATACGATAAATCGCAAAATGGCTCTGTGAGTTCAGCAAAAGAAATCTATGGTAGCAACACTCAACTCCTTGAGCCTGTAGGCATTTTTGTAGAAGAGGGAGAAGTTTTCGTGAGCGACGCAGGGGACAATAGCATTAAAATTTACAATAGTTTTGGTAATATTGCCCCAGTAAGAAGCATCCAGGGACCTGACACCAGGCTAAATGGGCCTCACGGAATCTGGATTAGCGATGAGTCTTTATATGTTTGCAATTACAAGGAAAATTCTGTTACTGTATACAATATGATGGACAATGGTAATATATCTCCCAAACAAACCATCCAGGGAGAAAATACTGGTCTTTCTTATCCTTCTGGTATCTATGTAGCAGAGAAATTGTCGTCTCTTAAAGTGACAGAACAAATCAATGGTGTTCAGTTGGAATGGAAAAACGACAGCAAGAATATAATAGGATTCTATATCTGGAGGGCTAAAAGAGGAGAGGAAAACTATACAAAAATTACTCCTCTCATGATTATGGCAAACGAAGCTGGAGAATACAGCTATCTGGACCGCGATGCTTTACCTCAAGATTTTGTCTATCGTTATCAACTCCAGAAGGTGAACACTCTCCACAAAGAAAAATGGGATCGAAGTGTCAGCTTAGAACAAAAGTAAAATTGAGAGCGTTGCACGAGAATCCACTTAAACCTAGACATCATGCGTATTAAGTTAATATCTTGTCTTGCAACAGATTGTAGCCGCAGGGTTGCGCCGAAAAAGTCATGTCTGCTCAAAAGTCTAACGCCAGCGCAATCCCTGCGTCTTTGGTCAATACCCTTTAACTGGCTGTATAGGAAATTATAGTTTTAAAATTTTACCACAGAGGCACAGAGAACACAGAGAAAAAATCTTTACACCTTTGCACAAGATTTCAATCGTAAGTGCCTATTAGTAAAAGACGCAGGGATTGCGCTGAATGTTGTCTTTTTCGAATAGATGGTCATTTTCGGCGCAACCCTGCGGCTACAAATCATTGCAAAGCAAGCAATTATTGCTTAATACGTATGACGTTCACGTCGGCTTCTTAAGTTGACAGCATTACTGGGTTACAAAGAAAGAAATTATGTCACTGCATATAAAATCTATTCTTCAGAGAACATGGATAGTACTATTTTTTGTTTTCTCGGTTTATTATATACTCTCCCAATACGCTCCTCCTATCGCTCTTCCTGAATCTGCACCAGCCTGTGAATTTTCGGCGGATAGAGCATGGAAACACATTGAAGCTGCAACGAAGGTAACGCATCCAGCAGGTTCTGATGCCAACCGTGTTGTCCATGATTATATTGTGGGACAAATCAAGTCTATGGGCTTAGAACCTGTATTGGAGGAGCGTACAGAGGGTGGAGAGTATTCTTCGTATTCTCCATGGAATATCATGGTTCGGATATCTGGGACAAATCCGACACGAGCATTTGCTGCTTGTGCCCATTTTGATTCGGTGCCCTTTGGGCCTGGCTCTGCCGATGATTTTGCTGGTTGTGCGGCTTTGCTGGAAACCATCCGAGCTTTGAAAGCCAGTAAGCCATTGCGAAACGATGTTATTTTCCTATTCACGGATGGCGAAGAAGTCGGGCTATGTGGGGCTAAACTATTTACAAGCCACCCCTGGGCAAAAGAAATCGAAATAATCTTCAACATGGATTGCCGTGGAAACGATGGGCCATCTTTCATTTATGAAACGCATGACAACAATGGCTGGCTAATAGACCAGCTTGCGGTCGCTACAAAATCGCTGATGGCATCTTCCATGATGTATGATATTTCCAAGCGCATGCCAACAGCGTCTGATTTTAAAGCATTTCGTCTTGCGGGGATGAAAGGAATGAATGCTGCATTTCTATTCAATCTTCCCCATTATCATAGCCAAAATGACAATGCTGACAATATCCATCGGGATAGCCTTCAGCACCATGGAAACTATACATTGAATTTTGCCCGTCACTTTGGCTCTATAGATCTCCGCTGCGCACCCTGTGAAACAAACCAGGTCTATTTCAATACAATAGGAAACCATTTTGTCCATTATGATACAGAAAATACGAATATTTTTATTCTGATTGCCTCTATTTCTTTGATTTCTTTAGGTATGGTAGGTTTTATATTGAAATTTTTTACCATAGATGGTGTCTTGAAAGGATGGACTTGTACTCCTCTTTCGATGCTGGCTGTTGTTACGATAACGGAAATTTTTGTCGGATTGGCCTATTGTTTTCATGGGTTGTATATGCTTTATCTCAGCCCAACATATTCATTGAGTTTGGCTCTTATAGCCATTGCATCGGTCATGGCTATATTCAGCAAATTGGCAGATAAAATTTCCTTATACGATCTTACCTTGTCAGGATTGTTTTGGGTATTGGGATTTACTATAATTATGCATTTTTTATTACCATTAGGAAGCTATATTTTCTTATGGCCTTTGTCTTTTTCTTCTCTTGGTTTGCTGATCGCTTTTATATCATGCTATAGAACAAGAAAACTAGGGATGCTTTCTTATGGGATTATTGCGTTGTTTTCCATTCCTGCTATGGTTTTGATAGTGCCCAAATTGCATGGATTGATCGAAGCTGTCACCCTCTTGGGAGCACCGCCAGTGCTTGTCTCCATTGTGATTTTAATGAACTGCTGCTTTCCTCTGGTGTTAGCCGTTCAACCTGCAGGATGCAAATTTTTTTCTGTTGGCATTGCTTCGTTAGGGATAGGAATTTTTATCTTTGCTCTTGCTACGAACCAATTTTCCGCTTTGAACCCTAAAATGGATTATCTGAGCTATGTCTTGAATGCAGATACCCAAGAAGCTTTCTGGATTAGCAACGATCAGGAAAAAGATTTTGATGTATGGCTGAGCCAATATTTTTCCCAGAGTACCCCTCGCGTTTCCCTCGAAGAATTTTTTCATGGATATACAGCCCCTTACCTGAAAAGCAAGGCACCTGTTGCCAGTATTCCCCAATCCAGTTTTGAGGTAGTTAGTGATATCACCGCCAATAATAGGCGAACGCTAAGATTGAAAGCGACTGTCCATAGTGCCAATATGCACATCTATGCGGATGCGGAATGCTATGTGGAGAGTGCCTCCGTGAATGGCCATCCAATAAAAGGCGGAAAAAATTGGTTCTATTTTTGCATTATTCCACCTCGCTCTAAATTCCTCGATATTGTCATCAAAACAGAAGCCAACAAGGCATTCCAATGGAAAGTAGTGGACGTATCGTATCCGATTCCTATGTTCCCTGAATACCGCCCTAGGCCCGCTTGGATAATAACAAAGCCAAACACCATGGATTTAAATCGTTCACACATAAAGAGCAATTCCTCATTATGTCTGAAAAGATGGACATTCTAGGCATAAATAGAGATTTCAGGACTAAAACAGGAGGCTGATAGGGTTTTAGCAATTTTGCTTCATTATACACGAAGAAAAGCCTGTGCAGGCTAAGCAGTGCTATGTTAATAGCATCTGCTTGAGTCTGCGGAGGAAATGTGGAACTTATTTAATTCTTGTTCCTTTCCAATTAGCCTAAACTAAATGTAACTGTAACTTTGACAGTGGTATTTTTAGGGCCGCCTACAGCATTGATACTTGCACTGGCAGCACCTTTCTGTACTTTAAGAACTTTGTTGTAAGTATTGCCGTTCTGTACTGGACCATTGAAGAGGGTTTCATTGTTGAAAATGACGGTAATATTTTGGAAAGAATTAGGCTGACCTGACCATTCTGCTTTTACAGATTTGATTGTGATTGTCATTGGTACATCAAAGTTATCGGACATATTGATGCAGCCTTGAGCATCTGTCTTCGCTTCGAAAGTTTTAGACCAGCGGGCGTTTTCCATGGCTTGCAGGAAATGTCTGTCTACTTCGACCAGGCCGTTTCCAATTTCGGTTTCATTGCGAATTTCATCGATGATTTGTTCGCGATTGAACTTCCCATAGCCTAGAATTCCGATTTCATAGTTTCTATCCAATTTTTCATAACCAGCAATCACCATATTCTTGAAATCGTCTTTGCTGAGTTCACGATAGGAAGATCTCAGATTCAAGTTTTGAAAATCGGCAAAGCTGACGAATTCATTGGTTTCCTGATTTTTGCTATAGAGCGTATAGGCAGCCATTTCCAGAGGCAGAACATAATCCAGAGTTTCTCTGCCCTTAGGAAGACAAAGCAGTCCATCTCTGTCGGTGATGGCATTTTTTACGCCGCTTGGCTCATTTTTATTCAGATAATCGATCAGTTCATTGAAAGCCTGGATGGTTTCCTGATATGCCTGAGGAGCATTTTTCCCCTGGCTAAAAGCTTTATCCAGAGCAGCATCGGCTTTAAAAAATTCATTGGCCGATTTCCAGGTAAAATAAAAACTAGGGACATAACCGCAATAGCTTGCAGCACCTTTTTGCATCATAGCAGGGCCAAGCTTTTGGGCAGTAAGGCAGCTTAGCAGATGAATGTGCTTTCCTTGTAATTTTGCAAGCAGAGCAGAGTCTGAACTGGAAAGGACAACAGCTTGCTGATAGCCTGTATATACGGTAGGACTGCCATGACCACAGCCCGTGATGTGCGTGACATTGTAGGTTTTTAAGGCTTCTTCTAATTTGCTCTTGCTGGATTGGCTGATTAAAATTACTTTAAAACCAGCTTTTTCATATATATCTTTGTAAACATTCCCTTTTCGCCAATCGTGAGCCATTTTGGTAGCAGAATCTGGACCATTGGCTTCCAATCCAACGACAACTCTTTGCGCCCAGAGCGTTGTAAAAGCACAAGACAAAACAAGGATGAGCAATAAAAGCTTTCTCATCATTTTTCCCCTAAAAAAAGAATAAAAATAATAAAAATAATAAAAATACTGATCCTGGCTCTAACAGAATCTTTGGTATTTATAGTCCATAAAAAGAATAAGGCTGAACACCGCCTGCTGAAGCAGATGCTATTATCATAGCACTGCTCATCTCTTTTATTTTACCATAGCATTTTCCATTGGCAATTCTAATTTTTGACGCTTGTGTAAAAATTTTTTCTGCTAAGCGAAGTCAGAAACTATATCATGAGAATCAAAAAGAGAAATAGCTTGACAATGCCTTGCTGACAAAATAAAATTGTCAAGAATTTTACCGTTGGAATTTTAGTTTATAAAATATATAAAATAGCACTGGACTATACGGATAATGTCAGAAGAAATCTTAAAAAAATTTTATCGTAAGATTTTAAGCCTTTTACAAGAAAAATCGACAGCAAGCCAGGGAATTTCTCCTGCGAAGGCTATGGATCTTTTGAAAGAGAGCCAGAAAAATTCTGCATCAGAAATTCTTATCAAGCTGGGACTTTATGATGTTGCAGGTCTTATTGGCTCTTTAAAAGGACAAGATATTCAGGATTTATCCGCAGAAAAAATCCAGTGTGAACCTATTGCCCTTTCCTATTTGGAAGAATCCTTGCCTGTATTGCAAACCTATGTTCAGGATTTAAAAAAATATCCTATGCCAGCAGGTATGGCCAAATGCGTGAGCAATATCCAGGATCAGCTTCAACTCTGGGAAAAGATGGTACAGGGCATGAAGCAAAACGATGTTTTCCCTATCATGTATGCGTTGATGAAAGCATATCCACACCAAGACGAGAGAACTAAAAAGCTCATCACCATCACGCTAAAAAAAATCGGGAAGCCTGTTGTGATTGCCCTGGTGCATTCTTTGTACCAGGATAAAGATAAAAAACCTACGGACATTCCTGATCTTTTAAAAGAAATGGGCGACCTGGCGATTCCTGCCTTGATTTTGGCCTTGCATTACCCAGAAGAGTCCGTGCGCTGTGCTGCTGCCAATATATTGCATAAGATTAAAGCAAAAGAAGCTGTCCCTGCTCTGTTGGAATGTTGCGATGATCCATCCTGGAAAGTTCGCAAAGCACTGATTGAAGCATTAGGAGAAATCGGTATTGTAGAAAGTATTCCAGGGCTTGTCAAAGCACTCAAAGACAAACATGCAGGAGTACGCCTGGAAGCAACCAAAGCATTAGGAAAAGTCCAAAGTCCTAAAATTCTTCCCTGCCTTTTATCCCTTCTGAAAGATCCTAGCTGGGAAATTAGAAAAGAAGCTGTGGAATCCATGGCAAAATTCCAAGAAGAAGCAAATTCCTATCTTGCTATTGCATTAGATAACGATAGCCTTGTCGTCCGTAAGATAGCAGCGAGAATACTGGCTCAGGTAGCCTCCAAAGAGTCCATTCCCTACTTGAAAAAGGCAATAGGCGATCAGGATATTTCCGTACGAGAAAGATGTGTAATGGCACTCGGACGAATCCTTGAGGGTGAAGAAGCAACGAAGCTGATTGGGCTTGCATTAGAAGACAAAGCTCCCCTGGTGCGATTTACTGCTATCCAGGTACTTATGACTTTTGGAGAGCGAATGCCTGCCAATTCTTTGCTTTTTCTTCTCAATAAAGCCACCAAGGATAGCGATCCCACCATCCGACAAAGAGCGAACATTGCGATCAATGAAATCTTGAAAAAAGAGAAAAGATGATGGAAGATAACAAACCCAAAGAAAAAAAAAGATTGCAGTCCGTAAGTCATGCTGTTCAAAAAATCAAAGCAAAAGAAGAAGAACAGAGACAGCAGGGAATACCATGCAATGATATCCCCGAAGATTCTTTATCAAAAACAGAAATTGTCGTACCCGAAGCCCAGGAAGACGAAGAGTTGGTAGCTCAAGAGATAGATGAGGAAGATATTGATGATGAAAGCCTTTATGAAAGCTCTGACAGTACTTTTGAAAGTCTTTTTTTAAGCAAAGGCATAGTCAAAGCAGAGGGAGTACATTCTACTTCTGTTCTAGCACAAGAAGTTCCAGAGGCACGTCTCAATACATCGACAGTACAAGAGCTTAAGAAAATCAAAAAAAATCTGAATGATAAAATAACCTCTAAGGCAAATCCTCCAGAGCAAGATGAAATGGAAGAATTGCAAGAGGCAGAAGCAGAAATCGCTGTTGTGAATGAAGCTGATGATAAAAAAGAATCTCAACCGAAAGAGAAATCCTCTAAGGAAATTCTTCCCAAAGAAAAATCCTCTAAAGAAATTTTAAAAAGCGAAAAAATTTCTAAAAATTCTTTAGGAATAAAAGATTCTCCTTCTAAAGAAATTCTTCTCCCTGAAAAACCTGGCGAAATCAGACGAGATAAAAGTCTCATGGAAGTGAAGGAAGAAGCAGCAAAACATTTCCCAGAAAAAAAGGATGAAAAAAAGGACATATCTCCCTATCTTCTTTTTTACCCTGTTCCTGCAATTTTTGTACTCCTTGCCTTTGTTATTGTAATAGTGGCTATCTTTTTTTCGAGCAGAGGCACAATGGATACTATCCCTACAGTAAAAACAGCCTCGGTGTTCCAGGAAGACTTCGAGCCTGTATTGAGCATACAGGGCTTTGTTGCATCTTCTCAAAGCCATCTATATTCTCAAACACAAGGAACTGTTGCTGAGATTCTCTGCAAAGAAGGCGATTTTGTCAGAAAAGGCGATCCTGTAATCAAGCTACACAATGAAGCGATACGCGAAGAGCTTCAACTCTCAAGGCAAATGGTGTCTCAGACTTTTTTGCAATGGCAGGAGGCAATCATCCAATGGGATAGCTTCAGAAAAAAGCAAGAGATAGAAAAAAAGAATGAAATTGCAGAAATATTTTCCAAAAAATTGGAAGATTTCCAAAAACAGTTCATGGCAGCCTTCCAGGAGTCGGAGCAACAGCCCCAAAAATTGCAAGAAAAGCTAAGCCAGCAGAAGCTACAATGGGAAAATTTTCTCATGGAATACTACAAAGGACTCAACCCTAACCAAAGCAAGCTTTTGTTTCTGGAATGGAAATACCAGACTGCATATCAGGAAATTCTAGCCTCTCTTTTTCGATGGAAGCAAAAGGAAAAGGAATCGAAGTCGCTCGTGATAATCGCCCCAGAGAATGGACAAATCGATAAAATCTTTGTTTCGCCAGGAGATCCTGTCGTCTTGGGAGCAAAAATAGCAAGGCTTATCCTCCCTGGAGAAAAATGGATAGATGCGAAGATTCCCTATACATACATACCACATCTTGCAAAAATTTCCAAACAAGAGCTAAAAGCAGATCTTCAGTTTCCTTTTACGGATTTTCCTTCTCTCAAAGAAGAAAGCGTTTTAGTTTCTCTTGTGTCTTTTGCATCGCAAAATCTTTTTACGGTGCAAATAAAATTTGTATCGGATAAACCAAAGCTGCCCGATGGTACTTTGGCTATGTTAAAAATCGTGTTACCTGTCAAACAAAGCTGTATCCAGGTTGCCAGGCAATCTGTTGTTTATCGAGAGCATTCAGGAGAATCGCTTTCGTTTGTCTATGTTCTTTCAACAGAAAAAGAAAAATCCTTTCTAAAAGAAGTCCCTGTTGTTTTAGGGATGACAAACGAAAAATCCGTAGAAGTTCTCAGAGGCTTAACAGGCCAGGAAACAATAGTGCTTTTTAGCAATCTGGGTATCGGCAATCTATTCAATGAAATGATGGTTCGTGTTTGTAATGAAGAGTAGTTTTTTTTATAGAAATGGGGAAAAATATGGGAACTGTTCCTACTAAAATTTTCTTTACTAAGGGTGTTGGGGTTCATAAGGAAAGACTGCAATCTTTTGAGCTTGCTCTCCGTAAAGCTGGGATACAAATGTGCAATATCGTCAAAGTATCCAGTATTTTTCCTCCGAATTGCAAAATCATTTCCCGCCCAGAAGGACTCAGGTTGCTGAAACCAGGCGAAATTCTCTATTGCGTTCTTGCCCAAATTAGCACAAATGAACCACAAAGGCTGATGTCTGCTTCTGTAGGTCTTGCTGTACCAGCAGATAGAGCACACTATGGATACATTAGCGAATATCATGGTTTTGGAGAAACGGAAAAATACAGTTCGGATTATACAGAAGATCTTGCTGCCAGTATGCTTGCAAGTACTCTTGGAATTGAGTTCGATCCAGATGAAAGCTATGATGAAAGACGAGAAATATACCAGATGAGTGGTAAGATCATCAATACCAGAAGCATCACACAGACCACAAGAGGCGATGCTCAGGGAAGATGGACAACAGCCATCGCTGCTGCTGCTTTTATTTGTGATTAAAACATGCCGATCGCATGATATAAAGCCATAAAACCTGGGCATTTATGCCCAGGAATCACAGGAGATTTGCTATTTTAAAAGAAAATGTTGCATGGAATTTTTTAGGTCTGGCTTCCGATCTGAGCGATTATTCTAAAAGCAAATTCGTTATCTTGCCTGCTGGCTATGATAGCACAACATCGTATTTGAGCGGAACGAGAGAAGGCCCTTTTGCCATTATCAAAGCAAGCACTTTGCTAGAAAAATATGATCCTGAACTGCAGAAAGACACCAGCCTTTCAGGCATCGCTACCCTGCCTCCGCTTATGCCTGATATGCAAGGCCCCGAAGCGATGGTGAAAAGAATACAAGAAAAAATAGAGGGAATTCTTGAAGACGAAAAATTCGCTATTCTTCTGGGGGGAGAGCATAGTTTAAGCATAGGTGCTATTCAGGCATACCAAAAAATTCATCCTGGTTTGGGTATCCTGCAAATAGATGCTCATCTGGATTTAAGAGAGAGCTATGATGAAACCCCTTTCAGTCATGCTTGTGCCATGAGAAGAGTGGCAGACCAATCCAGAGTCATCTCTACAGGAATACGCTGTGCAGAGCCAGAAGAAACAGAATTTCTGGAGCAAAGCAACTCTAAAACTTTTTTTAGCTGGGAGCTTTGGAAAAAGCCTGCCTGGCAAGAATCTCTTCTCTTGTCTTTACCAGAAAAAGTCTATATTTCTATAGATTTAGATGGTTTCGACCCATGCATTATGCCTTCTGTCGGAACACCAGAGCCTGGTGGACTTCTTTGGGAAGAAATCAATACATTATTTAAACTTGTTGCTAAAAAACATCGAATTGTAGGATTCGATGTAGTGGAACTCTGTCCCATTCCTGGTTTTCTAGCACCAGATTATCTGGCTGCCAAAATGGTTTACCGCCTTATGGGATTGTGTAGTTAGGAATTTTACATATATAAAAATTTTGTCTTTTTTCGTGAGGGATAGTATGCCAAGTGAAGCTTATTTCCTTGAACATGTAGGAGAAACCTACGGATATTTTTTTAAAACACAGGATTTACTTTATTCTGCCAAAAGCAAATACCAGCAAATTGCCGTATTTGACAGCCCTGACCTGGGTCGGGTCTTTATGCTAGACCACTATATCAATTTTACGACAACCATGGAAGCCTTCTATCATGAGCCTATGGCACACATTCCCCTGGGGATGGTAGATAAGCCAAAGAATATTCTCATCATCGGAGGAGGAGACTTTGGTGTGGCAGGACAAGTTCTCAAGCATGATACTGTGGAAACACTGGATCTATGCGAGATAGATGAAGAAATTCCTAAAGTATGCTGCCGTTTTTTTCCTGAAATCACTCAAAAAGCAGAAAACGATAAACGTTTCAAATTGCACATCCTGGATGGAATGGTCTTTCTCCGAGAGGCAGCACCTGAATCGCTGGATGCCATTATCGTAGATTCTACAGATCCCTTCGACACATCAGCCGCCTTTCCTCTGATTTCCGAAGAATTCTACCAGCTCGTCCACCGCGTTCTCAGGAAAAAAGGCGTACTCATGCAGCTCATGGCAGACTACATGTTTTTCAACAAGACATGGCATGAGGTTTTGCCCAGGGTGAAAAAGCATTTCAGCATCGATAATCCCATTTCTATCACGATTCCTTTGTATGTAACAGGAACCTGGGGATTCTTGCTGGCAGGAAAAGATCGCACAGAGCTTGGAACAGAGCGTATAACCCAAGAATATCTGGATAGATTGGGCAACATTCAGACCATGACACCAGAGCTTGTCAAAGGATGGTTCTCCATTCCTCAATATGTACGAAAAGCCATTACACCTCCTTGCGAAAAAGCATAGGAATCCTATGAAAGATATGTTTAACCAGACATTGCCCTTTAATTTTTTGGGACTTGCGCCTGATTGCTCTGACTATTCCGAGAGTAAAGTAGCGATTTTACCTGTATGCTATGATTCTCAAGCCAGTGGAACAGCAGAAGGCCCTTGGGCTATCATTAAATCCAGCCGATTTATGGACGATTTCCATTCTCAGCTAAAAGAAAATTTTACAGAGCTTGGCCTATGCACTATGCCAGCCCTTAGCACCCAGACAGACAAAGCGGAGGATATGCTGCAAACTCTGGAAAATTCTGTAGAGCAGTTGATCCAGGAGAAAAAATTCGTTGTGCTTCTAGGAGGAGAAAACACCATCACCATTGGCGCAGCGAGGGCCTTTTATAAGCATTTTCCTGAAATGGGAATCCTTCAGCTCGGAGCGAGAGGAAATCTAAAAGACAGGCACAGAGGCAATTTCTTCCACAGCACAACTGCAAACCAAAGACTAAGAGAAATTTGCCCTGTACTTCAAGCAGGGATACGCTCTCTGTCTCAGGAGGAGCATGCTTTTTTACAAAATCAGCCCCAAAAGAGCTACTATGGTTGGTTACTGCATGAAAATCCGAAATGGCAGGAAGAGATAGCAGAATCTTTACCAAAAGATGTCTACATCAGCATAAATCTGGATATTTTCGATCCTTCCATTATGCCCTCTGTAAGAATTCCAGAGCCAGGCGGTCTGAGGTGGAATGAAATGCAAGAATTGCTTTTTGGTATTGCTCGCTCTCATAGGATTCTGGGGTTTGATATAACAGGCTTGTGTCCCATCCCTGGATTTATCTCTCCCGATTACCTGGCAGCGAAATTGACCTACTTTCTGATAGGCCTTGCCCACCATAGATTCTAATCTGAGAACGGGCATCATTAGAGGCACAGAGAACACAGAGAAAAATGAGAAGAGAACCACAGATGAACACAAATAAACACGGATAATCTTCTTGGCTGCAATTTATTCATGAACGGCTATTTTAAAAAAACGATAAAATTGAAAAAAACTATTATAAAAAATTATTTGTGTTCATCTGTGTTTATCCGTGGTTCAAAAGCTAAAAGCTCTCTGTGTACTCTGTGTCTCTGTGGTTAATTCTATTTTTTAATTTACTGTATAGGAAATTATAGTTTTGTCTTAATCTTAATCTTAATCTTAATCTTAATCTTTATCTTTATCAATGCTCATAGAGGATAAGGATTAAGATAACGATTACGATTAAGATAACGATAAGATTACAGCTTACGCACGGGAAAGATTGCCTCCGAAGGAGGCTAATTTGCCTTGCAACAGATTGTAGCCGCAGGGTTGCGCCGAAAAAGTCATGTCTGCTCAAAAGTCTAACGCCAGCGCAATCCCTGCGTCTTTGGTCAATACCCTTTAACTGGCTGTATAGGAAATTATAGTTTTAAAATTTTACCACAGAGGCACAGAGAACACAGAGAAAAATGAGAAGAGAACCACAGATGAACACAA
>CALKWO010000174.1 GCA_938003875.1 uncultured bacterium | reverse complement strand
CCCAAATCTTTCGTAAGCTCTTGGTAATCAATAATCCAGATTTAATATTGTCAAAATAAGAGCCTTACGAAAATAAGGCCCTTATATATATTGGCAAAAACTAGACGTAGCGAATGCTTTCCACAATTTCCATATTGGAAGCTTTTTTAGCGGGGAGAATCGAAGAAACAAACGCCGACAATACGGACAGATTAAAGGCAACGCACCATAGAATAGGATTGTTGATTACTCTGAAATAGGCAGTGTATCCTTTGCTCGTTCCTGGAGGAGGAGGCATAGGAATTCCATTGACAACATGGTTCAGGAATAAAGAAATCAATATGCCAATCACTACGGAGAAAATTCCGCCGATTAAGCCAATCATAAAACCTTCTGTCATGAAAATTCTCAATATCTCGCCCTTTGTGTTTCCTAAGGCTCTGAGTGTTCCAATCTCTCTGGTTCTTTCCATAACGCTCATCATCATGGCATTGGCAATGGAAAAAGTAACGACCAGCACGATGATAAAAGAAATAGCAGTGAAGAAAGCATGGAACAATTCAGAAACTTTCTGATACATTCTGGCTTCATCCAACCATATAGAAGTTTCCAATGTTAATTTTTTTTCTTTTATAATCTCTTGTACTCTTTTATATGCCATTTCCAAATATTCCGTTTGATGCAAAAGAATACAAATTTTAGAGACATCTTCTCTTCCCATCAGGCGCCATGCGTATTTCATAGGAATTTTTACAATAGTATCGTTGTAGCCGCTTTCAATGCCTAAAATGACACCCCTTACGTTAATATCAAGAGCATTCAATGCGCCACTTTTGGTAGATACGACCAGAGTCAAAGCATCGCCAAGCTTGGCATTCAAAGCATTTTTTAATCCATCGCCTAAAAGAGCATCATCTATAGCTGGCTCTGCGTTCAAAGCTCTTTTTTGCATTGTAGATTCTTTCCAGATATCTTTTTTCTCTTTATTCTCTGGATCTTCCTTCTTTTCTGGAGCTTCCTGACCAGGTACAGGGAAACCATCAAACATTTCTTCAAATTCATTGGTCAGTTCTTTTTGTTCTGGCTTGACAAAAAAATCTGTGTCTTCCAAAGGCTTCCCTTCAATGATTTCATCGCCTGCGTTCATAACTTTGAAATTTTGTGTATCAACGCCTTTTCCTACAAATACGGTACTTTTCCCATGGCCAGCAATCAACCCTGACATATCCAGGTCAGCAGCCATTCCTTTGACATATTTTTTGAGTTCAGCATCGCCTTCGAAAATCTGCACGATTTCTTTATAGTTAGGAATATTAAAATTGATTTTATCGGGCATAGCTGCCTGCCTGTAGCCATTCTGATAAATCTGAATATGGCCCAGACCAGTAGCAATGGTAACTTCTCTCAGGTTATAAAGGCTGTCGTCTGCAAAGCCAAAAAATTGCATCAAACCTGCCAGACCAGATACTATAACGCAGAGCAGGATAAAGGTTCTTCGCTTATTTTTGATGATATTTCTCGCTGCCAGAACCAAAATAGGACGATTGAAAAGAAAAATGACAAGAAGAATGAAGAGTATCAAGCAAGTTAGTGTCCCCATAGGGGGTTTTTGAGTTTCTAACACACATTATCCTCACAAAAAGAGTTGTTATTCTGATAAAAATAAAAAACGCAATAACTTCAAACTATGATGGATTGGTATAAGAATCTATCAAAACACCATCTTTAAGCTTGAAAACTTTTTGGGCAACCTGAACTACCTGAGCAGAGTGGGTGGCTACTACAAAAGTTGCTCCTAAGTCTTTGTTCAATTGTTTCATAAGTTTAAGAATGTTGCTGCCAGTTTCAGAATCCAGGTTGGCTGTAGGTTCATCTGCAATGATGATTTTAGGGCTTTTCACTAAAGCTCTAGCAATCGCAACTCTTTGTCTTTGCCCACCAGAAAGTTCATTGGGTCTGTGGTTGAGGAATTTTTCCAACCCAATCTTTTCCATAATATCACAGACATGCTTTCTTACTTCTTTTTCTGGCATCTTCAAAAGACGTAGAGAATGAGCGATATTTTCATAAGCTGTATAGACTTCAATCAAATTGAAAGTCTGAAAAATAAAACCAATGTGTTTCCTGCGAAAATAAGAGAGCCTTGTGTCGTTAAATCCTGTGATGTCTTCTCCATCGATGTAAAGCTTTCCTGTAGAAGGTTTTCCTAAGGCACCAATAATATCCAGGGTAGTGGTTTTCCCACTTCCTGACTCTCCAACCAAAGTTGCAAATTCGCCCTTGGAAACTTGTATGGAGACTCCCCTTAAAGCATGAACTTCTGTTTTCCCTAACTGATACTTCTTTGTAACATCTTTTAGTTCAACTACATAATTAGATGAATCCTGTGGCATGTATCTGTGCCTTTCAAAATGAAAATTGTAAAAAAAAGTTTTGACACAAAAGCCGATGATATTTCTTTTCTATCACATTTTTACAGAAAAATCAATATGGAAAATACAAGACATAAAGTTTATTTCTTTTTTTGTTTACTTGATATTCTTCCTTTTATATAATATTTTGAGTTTCTTTAAAGTGAGGTATTCCTAACTCTAACAGAATCTGTGACCACAGAAAACGTTAGAATAGGACGTATTTTAAGGAGAATGCTATGCAATATTTTTTTCTGCTCTTTTTATCTTTTCTAACTATCTGCCAGGCAGAGATGATCAATTCCAGCTTTGAAAGCAGTTTCTCTGGTTGGACAGTTACAGGAGATGCTTATATTGCGCCTGACAGAACACCTACAGGAGGCGGGGATTTTGCAGATCGCTGGTTTTCTGGCGGCCCAAAAGATGGAACCAGGTATGCCTGTATAGGCAACAGAGGAAATGAAAGTAGCGGCACACTTAAATCCCCTCTCTGGACAGCAACCAACCAATATCTTAGTTTTTATCATGCGGGAAATAGTGCCAACAACCATTTTGCAGCCATTTTGAATTCCAGCTCCGTGCAATTGACCTATCTATATGCGCAAAGCTATAATGACAGCGTATGGAGAAGATGGGATTTCAATTTACAAAGCCTTGGATTAAAGCAAGGGGACTCTTTCTATTTCTTTTATCAGGATGGCTCAAGCTGGAGTGTTGTAGATTACGTCTACCAATGGGGCAATGCCTTACCCTCTGTGCCTGAAAACTCAAGCATTCTATTTTTAGGCATGGGGCTATTGTTTTTAATCAGAAAATTTTTGTAAAAACTCAACATCCGTGCCATAGATGTACCTGTACTGCAACTTTTCCAAAAGCTGGATATCTAGGGATTCTATGGCAGCCCCATTCATCACAGGCTGCTCTCACTTCCCCGCATCCTCTAAAAAACAGGTACATGCTATTTTTCCATTTTCAATGCATGCCTCAATTATTCTGATTTTATAAATTAACCATGGTAAAGGGAAATTTGATGATTCTTAAAAATATCTTTTGTATTTCTTTATTTTCTTTATTTTCTTTATTTTCTTTATTTTCTTTATTTTTTTTAGTTTACAGGCAGAAAATCTTTCTTTGGAAGAGAAAGTCGCTGCTCTTCTAAGCAAGATGACTCTGGATGAGAAGATTGGACAGATGACCCAGGTGGATATTGATGCTCTGGCAAAACCAGAACACATTACAGAATATGCTCTAGGTTCTTTGCTGGCAGGAGGGAATTCCGAGCCTAAGGATATTTCGGCTAAAGGATGGGCACAGGTTTATGATCTTTATCAGTTTTATGCCCTAAAATCCAGACTCGCTATTCCTATGGTATTTGGAATAGATGCAGTGCATGGGCACAACAATGTTCAGGGAGCCGTGATTTTCCCTCACAATATTGGCTTAGGTGCTAGCCGTGATCCTGAACTCGTAGAAAAAGCGATGAATACCATAGCAAAAGAAATCATGGCAACAGGAATTCCCTGGACATTCGCTCCTTGCTTTGCCGTAGCCAGAGACGAAAGATGGGGGCGAACCTATGAAAGTTTTGGCGAAGACCCAGAGCTGGCAAAAATGTTTGCCATCCCTTGTGTTCAGGGGCTTCAGGGTAAAGATGGCAGGATTTCTGTCCTCGCCTGTGCTAAACACTATTTGGGAGATGGTGGCACAACTCGTGGAAAAGACCAGGGCAACACAGAATGCGATGAGCCTACTCTGCGCAGGTTGCATATGCCAGCCTATAAGGCTGCTATCGAGGCAAAGGTTGGATCGGTCATGATTTCTTATAGCAGTTGGAATGGGCAAAAAATGCACGCTCATTCGTATCTCATCAACGATGTTCTCAAAAAAGAGATGGGCTTTGAAGGCTTTGTCGTTTCTGACTGGGCAGCTATAGATCAATTGCCTGGAGACTACAAAAATGATATTGAGGTCTCTATCAATGCTGGTTTGGATATGATTATGATTCCCAATGGGCCTGGCAAGGAAAACAACTATGTGGAATTCATAGAAAAGCTCAAAGAACTGGTTCAGGAAGGTAAGGTCAAGCAGTCCCGCATTGACGATGCTGTAAAGCGTATCTTGAAAATCAAAATTATTATGGGGCTTTTTGAAAAACCCTATTCCGATCCGTCTCTTCTTCCTACTCTAGGCTCCGCAAAACACCGTGAAGTAGCCAGAGAATGCGTACGCAAATCCCTGGTTTTATTGAAAAACGATAAAAAAGCACTGCCCCTCCTCAAAAATTCTAAAAAAATCTATGTTGCTGGGAAAAGTGCAAATGATCTGGGCAATCAGTGCGGGGGCTGGACGATTAGCTGGCAGGGCGCAAGCGGTGATGTCATTCAGCCAGGCACCACTATCTTGCAAGCGATTCAAAACAGCGTATCGAAAGATACCCAGGTAATCTATAACAAAGATGGGGGAAATCCAGGCGATGCAGAAGTAGCCATAGTCGTTTTAGGGGAAACACCCTATGCGGAAATGTTTGGAGATCGTGACAAGCTCGATTTGAGCGAAGAAGACATACAAACATTCCAAAGAGTGAGAAAAGCCTCGATTCCTGTTGTCGTTATTTTGCTCTGTGGAAGACCTGTTCTCATCCAGGATATTCTTGAACAAAGCGATGCTTTCCTGGTTGCCTGGCTACCAGGAACAGAAGGGCAGGGCGTTAGCGATGTCCTCTTCGGTGACTACAATCCAACAGCAAAACTCCCCCACTCCTGGCCTAAAAGCATGGACCAGATTCCCATCAATGTAGGGGACAAAAATTACGCCCCTCTTTTCCCTTATGGATTTGGATTGAGCTATTAGCCCAAGGCGTATTTGCATGGTTTCACAAAAACAAGAAAGCTTCTTGCTAAATTGATGACAATAAGCTATACTGCTCAGACGAGCAATGCTATGGCAATAGCATCTGCTCTCGTCGGGGGTAGTTGCAAATTTTTCTATCCCAAGTTTAAATTTTTGAATACTTTACTGTTTTTTCTTAGGAGTTGGTTACATGTTAAAAAATTGTTGTCTTTTTTTTGCAATGCTATGTATTGTCACATCGTTGTTTGCTCAAGAGACACAGGGCGTTTCTGAAGAGCGATTGAGCGGAATTTTGCTTCCTGTTGCCTCTTTGCCTGCTAAAGATATTGGAAATTTAGGAAATGTAGCAAGAGAATTCCTGCTGCAATTGCAGAAATCGGGGCAGAAAATATGGCAGGTACTGCCTGTTGGCCCAACGATTGTAAATGATTCTCCTTTTTATTCTCCTTCTGCCTTTGCTATCAGCCCTAACTATATTGATTTAGAGGATCTTATAGACAATCCAGACCGCAAGCTTTTGACAAAAGAAGAAATAGAAGAATACTACAAAAAATTCGAGGGTGAAAATCCTAATAAAATCAACTATGGCCTGGTATGGGATTACAAGATTCCCCTTTTAAGAAAGGCATACCAGATCTTCCAAGAAAAAAAACTCCACGAAAGCCCCAAATTTCAGGAATTTTTAAAAAACCAGTCTTACTGGCTGGAAGACTATGCTTTTTATATGGGAATCAAAGAGATTTATCTGAATAATCCCAAGAGAGAAACCTGGTTTCAATGGGAAGAAGAATTTAAAAGCAAAGATACTTTCTATAAAAATCTAGCGGAAAAAGGGAGCGATGCTGTTTATCAGAAAATTTCGGAGAGCGCGGGATTCCATCGTTTCCTTCAATGGGTCGTCTGCGATCAATGGAATATGCTCAAAGCCATGGCTAAAGAATTGGGCATAAAGATTGTGGGAGACTGCCCTATCTATGTGGCTCCTGATAGTGCGGATGTCTGGGCCAATAACAGCGTCTTTAAACTAGATAAAGAAGGCAACCAGCTTTCCTATGCTGGCGTTCCTCCTGATTATTTTTCTCCCAAATACGGACAATTCTGGGGAAATCCTTTATATCGCTGGTATCTGGATGCAGAAGAAAAAGTGCTCAATCCCGATGCTCTGGCCTGGTGGACAAATCGTCTGAAACATCAGTTCAGCCTTGTAGACAAGCTTAGAATAGACCATTTCCGTGGATTCGCTGGCTATTGGGAAGTTCCTCATGGAAAACACCTTACTCAAGACGAAAATGGTGCTGATGTAAAAACATCCCAGTACGGTGCATGGAAGAAAGGCCCTGGATTACCTCTTTTCCAATACGCTGCATCAAAATTGGGTATGAAATTGAATGAAATGCCTGTCATAGCAGAAGATCTAGGTGTCATTACCAAAGATGTAAACGACATAAGGGAAGGATTGAACGCTCCTGGAATGGGAATATTCCAGTTTGGGCCATGGCAGGGACTTTCCTATCGCATGAAAACAGGGGAATTTGTTCCTTTTGACTCTTTATCAGGCGAGGAAAGAAAGCTTCAGAGAAAAATAGACTGGGAAAGCTTGTTCTATGATAAGGGAACTCTTGCATTGCTGTCCCATGAATTCCTCCCTCAGAATGCCATTGTTTCTGGAAAACGCGTTTTTTATCCTGGCACCCACGATAATGAAACGCTTGTAGGATGGTATGAAAACGAGAAAAGAACCACAGAGGAACGCGAAGTTTTTCCCAAATACATTGATTTCCATCTTGGTTTTACACACAGCGATGAAAAAATCCACTGGAAAGTCATCTACCTTCTCTGGAACTCCCTGGAAGTAAGCTATGCCATCGCTCAAATGCAGGATATTTTAGGGCTGCCTAACGTAGATAAAGAAACTGGCATCAAAATACGCACAAACATCCCCAATGAAAAGGGACAATGGCAGTGGAAATTAGGAGGAAAACAGTTGTTCACTCCTGAACTTCAAGAAAAATTGCTCCAAATCACGATCCAATCGGGCCGCTGCAAAAAGACATAGTATGTATTTTATATCAAATAGATAAAAAATGATTTTTTGCTACTGAAAACACAGCGCAGCAAAGCTACAAATAAAAAAAATCACAGAGCTTTGTTGCTTCGGGGAAAACCTTCTTCCAGGAATAAAAAAAAAGAAGAAACAAGATTCTGGATTTTCTTAGCACAATGAGCCAGACAAGTTTTCTTCTTTTGCCAGGCGGCACTCTTTTTATTCCTTCCAGAAGGCTTTCCCCTTCGCTTTTGCAATTTACGATGGTTTTCTAAATCAAAAAAATATAAGAAAGGCGGGGAACTTGAAAGAATACCACTTCATGAACGTTGTAGATAGTTTGCTGGATAAAGGCTATAGCATTTACCATTTCAATGATGATGAAGATATATTCCAGGGTTCTCAAGGAGTTTTTTTACGAGGAGAACATCCCCATAATGGAATCCGTCTTCCTTGTATTATCTATATCCCAGAAGAAAGCATGGACTACCATGCAATTCATGCTATTAAAAATTCTCCTGTAGGAACCCCAGAAAGGCTTTATGCCATAGAAAGAGAGTATGCTTCTTTTGCTTATGATGGAGAAGTAGAAAAATTGGAAAGAAAGATTGTAGATGCCCGCAACAATCCTAAAACCATTTTTTCTCATCTTTCTGGTTCTAAAATAAAAAGAATCGCCTGGGCTACGGACATTCATCTCAATTTTCTGGAGGCAGAGCCTCTGGAAACCTTCTTCAGCAAAATTTGCAATAGCGATATTGATGCGCTGCTTTTAACGGGAGATATTGCAGAATCAAAAGATGTTTGCTATTATCTGGATGCTCTGGAAAAAAAATTTCGCAAACCTGTCTATTTTGTTCTTGGAAATCATGATTTTTATGGAAGCTCTATAGAAAAAGTACACCAAAAATGTTCCCATCTATGCAGAAATTCCCAACATCTTTTCTGGCTGACAAAGTGCAATGCCTTAGAGATTACGCCAGAAGTAGCTCTGGTGGGACACGATGGTTGGGCAGATGGACAGCATGGAGATTTTTTGGGTTCTAACATTGTCATGAATGACTATGTATTGATTGAAGATTTGCTGGTTCATGATATGAAGCGAGATTTTTCTAGCAGAAAATACAAAGAAATCTTACTCCAAAAGCTTATAGGAATTTCTCGAAGAACAGCAGATCATTTCCGAAGAATATTGCCCGAAGCTCTAAAAGAATATAAGCATCTTATCCTTTTGACTCATATACCTCCTTTTATTAGCGCAACGGTTTATAATGGCAGGATAAGCACTCAGGATTGGCTACCGCACATGAGTTCGCATCTTGTCGGGGAAACCCTTGTAGAAATCATGTCTCATTACCCCGATCGCTTTCTTACGGTTTTATGTGGGCATACGCATGGTATAGGAGCTTGCAGGATACAACAAAATATAAGTGCATTTACAGGAGAAGCTCAATATGGGATGCCTAAAATTCAGCAAATTTTTGAAATCCCATACGGGCCAGGTTGGGCATTTTAACACACCCGCTTTATTCCTGGGCATAAATGCCCAGGCTTTATTCCTTTGCCTCTATGAGGCAGGACCTTTTACACAAGCGTCAACTTTAGCATCTAAAGAAAAGGTAAGCTTATGTCTTTAAAAGAAGAATTACTCAAGGCAAAACTGATCAATAAAAAACAATTGAAACAAATAGAGCATGAACAAAGATTGGAAAGAAAGCAGCTAGGAAAAGAGGGCCTTCAAGAAAAAGAAACGGCAAGGGCGCAAGAAATCGATCAAAAAAGAGAAGAACAAAGGAAACGTGACCAGGAACTGGCTCAACAACAGAAAGAAGTGCGCTCTGAAAAAGAAAAAGCTGCCCGAATTCAAGAAGCTATCCAGACTGGCAAAGTAGAAGAGCAATACACGGGTACAAGAAAATTTTACTTTGTCGCTCAAGATGGCAAAATACCCTTTTTCTTGCTCAACGATAAGACAGCAGAAAAGCTGGAAAGAGGTGCGATTGCCATTGTAGAATACCCTGCAAGAGAGTTTGTTCTGGTGCATAAATCCAGTGCTGAAAAACTCCGTAACCTGGATGAAAACATTGTTCGCTTTTACCAGCGACGTTTTTAGGAAACAATATGCAAAAAAAATTAATCATGGCTTCCTGGGAAATTGGCCACCACAATAGCCCTTTTGGTGCTAGAGTAGGCGGTTTAGGCCTGGTTTTGCAGGAATTGCCTCAGGAAATGGTAAAGTTTGCTCAGAAACAAGGAAAGGATCTGGAAATCGAGATACTTTCCCCTTGTTTCCGTTTTTATGATCGTTCCAAAATACAATATGAAGGAAGTATCCAGGACAATCATTTTCATTTAGACTATGATATCTTTTCCTATGTTTTCGAAGATTGCAAGGGACAGAATGTAAAGCATATATACTTCTGGAATCAGGATCTTATGGGTTATTTGGGCGACAAGGAAAATCCCCAGAGCCTGTATCCCAAAAATGACTGGGATGCTCTTCGTCTTTATGCAAGGCTGTCTTCTGCTATGGCTACATACATTCAGCTTGCTGGCTGCTCTGCCCTGCATCTTCATGATTATCATTTAGGCTTGATTCCCTTTTATCTAAAAGAGGAATACATGCGTTTGCCCATGGTCTTTACTATCCACAATGCAAGCTATCAGGGTGAGCTGTCTATCTGGAAAGACCCAGGTCCTGTGATGTATGAATGCTCTATTCCCTTGGAAAACTACTATCGCTACTTCCAATATTGGGGCAATTTCAATACCATGAAAGGTATTGTACTCAAATTCATGGAGTATGGGAAAAAAATTACGACAGTAAGCACAGGCTATGCACAAGAGCTGACATATAATGAATCTGATATTCACCGCATGGCACAAGATGAAGGATGTCCTTTCCCTAGAAAAGTCATGATTCCCAACAATACCCTTTCCGAGCTATCATGGGCCAGAGTCGTAGGCATTGACAATGGTCTGGCACAGGCCAATCTCCCACAAAATTTGTCTTTTTTCAAGGCAAATTTTTTGAAAAAGCTCCAGAGTAGTTCTAAAAGCTTATTTTTCTCCCATCAACAAGTACAAGAAGAGATGTTCAGCAAAGACCATAATTATTCTCTGCATGATCTTAGTAACAGAGAAGAGCTAAGAAGACTGGCATATCTGGAATTTTTCCAGGGCATCCCAGAAGATGAGGATATTTTAATTTCTGCTGTAGGCCGTTTAACCCAACAGAAGAATTTTGAAGTGCTTTTGGGTGTCATAGACAGGCTGGCGCAGACAGCCCCTAATGTTTATTTCGCTGTTCTGGTTTCCTCCAGCGATGATCTCAATGAGCAAGGCTACTCTTCTCATATTATTCATGCTTTTGCGCAAAGAGCAGCCAAAAATCCCAATCTTTATTTTTACAGTGGTTTCAATGTGCCCCTGGGAAAACTAGCTATGGCAGCAAGCCAGTTTTGCGTAGTCCCCTCCCGCTTTGAGCCTTGTGGACTGGTTGACTACGAAGCAAGCCTGCTAGGAAGTGTCCCTATTGTCCGAAAAACAGGCGGTCTGGTAAAAACTTTCCCCTATTCTTTCGGATATGCCTGGTATGACCTGGAAGACTACCACGGAGAAGTGAACCGTCTATCCAAAACAATAGAATACGCAGCAAACGAATACATTCATAAGCCCGATGTATATCGCTGGAGAATGCAAGGATGCATGAGCCTGGATACCAGATGGGATAATGCTGTAGAGGAATACTTGCAGTATTTAGGGATTTAGAAGAAAGAGTGTTTTAACTATTTTTTTTGATTCTATCAGGAGGATAAAATGCCTAAATTCATTTTATTTATGGCAATCCTATCGTTCCTTTTTGCACTCCATACAGATGCATGGGGGCAAAACTATACAGACCCTCTAGGGTATTGGAATTTTGATGATCCTCAAATAGATGACGATTTTTCCGACCTAAACAACTGGAATGTATATTCGCAACAAGGGACAAGCATTACTCCAGAAACAAGATTAGAACTTCACCTGGACGGTGGTGCCACTGCTCCTGCGGCCATCAATGTTTCCAGCAAAAATTCCCTATCGGGAAATTTTTCTGTACAATATGACATTAATCTTTACAATCATGGGCATTCTAGTACAGATCACATGTTTTATGAAGCTCTCAATGGTGCTTTGTATAATGCAGATGTCTATTTTTACAGCGATGGTTCTGTCCGCTACTTCAATAACAATGGCGGATGGACATCGAAAGGCACTTTGACGGGTGTTGACATCACGAATACCAAATTGAAGATGACCCGTACAGATTCCAGCTTTACGGCACAGGTTTGGAAAAACAACGCATGGGTGAATTTATACCAGACAAGTACGGATTTTGGAACAAGTGCCATCCAGCTTTGTCCTGGAGTTCACTATAACAATAGCTTTACAAAGCCTATCACCGCCTATATTGACAATTTAAGTGGCACCATCAATGAAAATTTTGAAAATCTCAACAATTGGAATATAGGCACCCATGCTCAAGGAACAGCAAAAGCAGAATCTAGTGCCGAACTTTTTATTCAAAATGGCATCAGCTATGGCTCGACAACCATGCAAAACAAAGCTCCTTTAGCAGGGGATTTCGATCTTCAATATGATCTCAATATAAACAATCATGGCCTATCCAGCTATGATCACATGGCAGTAGAAGGCATTGAAGGCGCATTGTATAGTCCTGAAATCTACTTTTATGCCAATGGTACAGTTTCTTACTTCAATAATAAAGGAAGCTGGATATCTAAAGGAAATCAAACTGTAGACATTACCGATACCAAATTGCGTTTGATTCGTTCTGGAAATCAGTTTACTGCAAAAGTCTGGAAGAGCGATACCAAAACATGGGTTGATTTGTATACCACTTCTACTGATTTTGGCACCAGTGATGTCTATCTTGCATCCAGAGTGCATCATAATGCAAACTACGATAAGGCTATTACTTCTAATATCAGCAGTCTTATCGTTACGCAAGGTGAACAGGCCAAAAGCCAATCCAACTCCGTTCATGGAAATATTGATGGAGCTACCTGGACGCAAGGAAAGATTGGAAATGCTTTGAGCTTTGATGGAATCAACGATTCTGTAGACATTGCGATGAACCAGATTCTGAACCTTTCAGGAAAGCAAAATATCACCATGGCAGGATGGATCAATGCCTCGGATCTCGCTGGCACTGGAGCCTACAATAACATCGTAAGCTATGAAGGCGGTACAGCAGCCTTGATGCTTACTGAAAATGGCAAAGTCGGTTACTGGCTGCAAGACCAAAATGGAAACTGGCATTGCGTTATTACGGATCAGGCTGTGATTACAAAAGGTAGCTGGTATTATGTGGTTGGTGTTTATGATGGAGATCGCCAGAGGATATACATCAATGGAATAGAGGCTAAAATGGGAAATAGCGATTCTTTTATCCTCTATAATACCAACCAGCCTTTCCATATTGGATATACTACCGATGCTTTGCCCAGAGCGTTTAAAGGTTCGATTGATGAGGTAAGTGTCTGGGATCAGGCTTTGGATAGCTATCAGATAGATTCCATCTATAAGGCTGGCATGGCAACCTTCAAAAATATAGTAACATCTGTCAATAACGACTGGAGTCTTATGTATGATAGCCAGCAGATCAACCAATTGAGCAACCTGTATGTAAGCCAGACAGGAAGCTTACAGATTGGCAATGTACTCTGGTCTTATACAAATGAATCTATGCCAGGTGATATTGGAAATAACTGGATGGAAGACAATACCTATTATATCAAATTAGGAAGCGGACTAGAAGGTGTTATTATCCCAGAGCCTTGCTCCTGGATTCTTTGTTGTGTCGCTTTGCTATATATAGGCATTCGTAAATCTCGAAGACGCTAAAAATTTTACAAAGTCTGTACAAACAGACTTTGTAAAACTCATAGAAATGGATAAAAATAGACGATGATGTCTCATTTTCCTGCGCTACATAGCTGCACCATAAACGATAACGATCCCTGTGTTTTGCTTTTCATTAAAGAGCCTCGCCACCAGCATTTCTGCTATGGTTTGAGGCAGAGATTCCCTGACATCGTCTTTTGTCGAAACTAAGATAAGATGCTAAAGAAAAAACAAAATTCCTGACCGTTTTCTTTTGTTTTTGCTAGACTTTTCAAACTTAGAAAGCTAAAATATAGTGGTTGGAATTTAATCATTTATTAAGCAGCAAACAGTTCCTGGCATTATTTTTGAAAGGATACACATGAAAAATAAAATAATTCTATGTTTTTTATTTTTTTTAGCCACACTTGTTTTACAATCGGAAGTCATCAATCCTGGAGGCGCAGGGGTCTTAGGCACCGTCAACTACATAACAGGAAACCTCGCTTTAGCAAGCAATGTGAATGCTCGTGGTGGCTCCACTACCAGTTCTATTGATGGTGTTGATCCAGTTTATATATGGGGAGCTTCTGCAACAGGGGGAAACGATGGAGCAGGACAAAATCTTGCATGGTCTGCAAGCTATAGCTGGCATATTGATGCTCTCAATAAAGCCGCGACATCCCCTTATTTCTTTCGGGTCAATTTTGGTAATCTCGCCTCTGCGCCCAATGCAGGAAATCAAGAATATGCCATATCTCGCATCAATGTGTATGGACGCACAGAAGGATGGGGAACACAATTTAGAGGAGATGTCCACATATTCAATTTAGCAGGTACTAATGTTGCCACAAGATATGTTGTTGGTGACTCTACTGTGCAATCCTTGGAATATTTTACCTATGGCACCTTAGGAATGATTGGCCGCGGAATAGACTATCGCAATATGATTTCTTTTAATGAAATCGAGGCCTATGGGATGAGCAATCTCAGCTTATCCTCAACGGACTCTATCAATATCGAATGGAGCAACCAGGGAAACGACTATCTCTATGTTCAAGGGGCTGCTGTTCTCAATGGACAAATCAACATTTCGACCCTAAATGGATACATACCAACAAGCCAGCCCATCAATATCATGACTGCTTCCAGTATTAATGCCACAAATCTCACTCTCAGTCAAGGCTATTATTATTCTATAGTTTCTGGTGGAAATGGACAGATTCTTCAAGTAGGTGTTATCCCAGAATTGAATTCTTTCGTTTTTTTATTTGTTTTTTCACTTTTTATGCTCATAAAAAGAATCATAAAATATTAAATTTATCAAAAAGGATAAAAATGGAAGAAACTAAGATAGATGCCAGAGGCCTTTCCTGTCCGCAGCCAGTGATTCTGGTTCAAAAAGCTCTTAAAGCAGGAAAAGAAAAGCTGGAAGTTCTTGTAGATACAGTCGTTGCCAAAGAGAACATACTGCGCACAGCGAACAATGCAAACGCCAGGGTAGAAATAAAAGAAAGCCCGCATAGTGAGGAATTTCTTCTTGTCATCACAAAAAACTGAAGTTATATATTTTGACAATCCTGCCACCAGCTTCCCCAAACCCGAATCTGTCCTGAATGCCATGAGCGATTGTATGCGTCACACAGGAGGAAACCCAGGGAGAGCTGGTCACAGGATGTCCATGCAGGCAGGCGAAAAAATATTCGCCGCTCGCCAGGCACTCGCTCATTTTTTTGGCACCACAAATCCCATGAGGGTAATCTTTTGCTCCAATGCTACGGATGCTTTAAATCTGGCAATACAAGGCCTTCTTAAAAAAGACGAACACGTCCTTACAACATCCATGGAACACAATAGCACCATAAGACCTCTTCGTGAATTGGAAAAGCAAGGCCATATAAAGCTCCAGATACTGCAATGCTCTTCAGAGGGAATGCTGTCTTTGGATGATTTGGACCAAGCCATCACAAAAAATACTTCCCTGCTTGTACTGAACCATGCCTCCAATGCTTTTGGCACAGTCCAACCTTTAGCTCCAATAGGTGCCCTATGCAAGTCCAAAAGCGTCCCTCTCCTTGTTGACTGCGCACAATCGGCTGGAATAGTCCCTATGGATATGAAAAAAGACAACATCAGCCTTCTTGCTTTTTCAGGCCATAAAGGGCTTTATGGGCCAACAGGAACAGGTGGGCTTATCATAGCGGATGATTTCGATCACAAAAAAATTCGCCCCTTGAAGCTTGGAGGCACAGGCAGCCTATCCCATAAAATTGAACAGCCTGATTTTTTACCAGACTGCTTTGAAAGCGGCACCCTGAACGTTGTTGGCATTGCAGGACTCCATGCAGGAATTGCCTTTCTGCAAGAGAAAGGATTTGCTTCGATCATGCAGCACAAATCCGAAATGATAGCCTACTTCCTCCATCAAGCAAGAGCTTCCATTAAAGGCTTTACAACATACATCCCCGATCATGCTATCCAAACAGGTACAATTTCCTTTAACCTGGAGCATCGCACCTGCTCTGAAGTCACAGGCATTCTTTCCGATCAATATAATATCATGAGCAGACAAGGATTACACTGCACACCCCTGGCACATAAAACCATAGGCACCTTCCCTCACGGAACAGTAAGGTTTGGATTTAGCCTTTTCAACACAAAAGAAGAATGCGATCTTGCCATCCAGTCCCTTCAAAAAATCGCTGACCATCCCTAGTCGGATTCCTCTCACTTCCTCTCATCAAAAATGATGATATTCGCCAGACAGCTTATGTCATTCAATAGAGGGGAATCTTCTTTTCCCGCAAAAAATCATTCATAGAAAAAACTAACTATTGCCTATGATCTCTACTTTTTTTATATAAATGACAAAAAAAACGGCAATTCCGCTATAAAATAATTCTGAAAATTAGGTTTTTCCTTATTGACTAAAGAATTCGAATATGAGACACTAATTGTTAGAATCTAGTTTCAAGCTACACAAATATCTATTCAAAAATAGAGGAGAAGATGATGTCGCATGAAAAACAATTAGAAAACATAATCGAGAATCACATTCCCTCCATAGTCGCTATCCTGCTTTGCATTTTTATTTGCCTGGCAGTTCCTCAATTCAGCAACATTTTTGATCTCCCTTCCCCCTTTCATGTTCAGGGAAAGGATATACTCATCACAATACTTTTTTGGCTTTTCGTCATTTCAACGGCTTTATGGTATATATTTATACTCTACTTTATTGTGCCTAAAAATATTGTATCCGACCCCAAGAGCAATCGATTTTTTCAGATTGTTGCATACATCGAAAAAAAGCTGCGTTCCTGGTACGAATTCAAAAATAACAAAACAGTAAGGATTTTAGCATTCTTATTAGGGATTACAAGCATTTCAGGATTTTTTGTATGCCTTAGTATAGTCGAATCCCCTTATAAAAGAAGCGTTTGGATTTCCTGGTTGATACTAAGCTTTTTTTTATCTTTATGGATATGGATAGCCCCTGATCTTTCTAAAAAATCCAAACATCCTAAAATCCTGGAAACTCTTGCACGAATCACTTTTTTTATTCTTCTTTCTAGTATGATGGGCGAACTTGTATGGAAATTACCTGATTGGATTCCTTCTATTGCTTCCTATCGGCTCTATCATATTGTAGCAATAATTCATAGCTGCGCAGTGCTCGTTATGCTGGCACAATTTTTTGAACTTCTCGGCCCTAAATCTAAAGCAGCTATGCTTTGTTTTCCTCTAATATTCTGGTCGATATTGCCCTGGGTATGGCAGTCTCCCATCGTAGGCAAACCATTGCTTACATCAGAGCAAAATACAGCCCAGCAGAATAACATTACAAAAGACTGGCTAGAAAAATTTGACGGACGCATTGATGCTATTCCTGACGGCAAACCCGTTGTTTTTATAGCCGCTGCTGGTGGCGGTAGCCGTGCAGCTTTATTCACATCTCTGATACTGGAATATTTCAAAAGGCTTCCCCTTTCCAGTCAAAATACTCTGCTAGAGGAAAAAAAGTCCGATGATTCTCCCAAAGATCAAAAATATCTGTCTGATTGTATAGGATTAATCAGCGGAGTCTCTGGCGGAAGCCTGGCTTCAGCCTATTTTATCTATCCGCCCCACAACAGAGCCAGCACAATTCTAAATTCTATCGAATCGGAACTAAAAATACAGACAATAGAAAAAATCCAGGAACGCATCAAAGAAATAGATCAAGAAATCAAGTCCAAAGAATTCGATATTGCAGAAAATCTGCTCCAGGAAAGAAAATCCAACCTGGAAAAAATCAAGATAGCCCTGGAAGGCCATTGGGTTTGGGAAAATACCTTTGCCGATGACATGAACACCAACTTCATGGCCCCCCTACTGAGAGGAGCATTCTTCCTGCAAGGCATGGAGCGAGGCGAAAGCGTAACTTGCTTCTGGGAAAATAAGTTCGGTTGGGAAACAAAATTCAACCACAATTCTCACACATCCCCAACCCTTCCTCTAGCAGTCTTTAATTCTGCTATTGCCGATCAAGGAATTCGCTTTGCAGTCGGTTTTCCTCCCCTGCTAACAGCCCCTGACAGACTAAGCAAGGAAAAAGAAAACCAGTTGTCCATATTGTCTCTGTCCGAATACCAGCCCGACTACCAGCTTACACTATCTCAGGCAGTAAGACTATCCGCCAACTTCCCCTGGGGCTTTGAAATACCCAAACTCCAGACAAAAGATTCCACCCTGTTCCTCATTGATGGCGGTGTTACAGACAACACAGGAATGGACACCATACTAGAAATTCTAAAACGAATCAAAGCCCAATCAACAAAATTCTCTAAAGCCAGAGATATTCTAAAAAAACTACAATATCGTGGCATTTACATCATAGAAATAGATTCAGGAGCAAAACCTCATCTCACAAAAGATGCCGACCAGATCAACCCAGTAACAGGCCCATGGAATGCTCTAAATATAGCATCCTACAAAAACAGCATCCTGACCCAACGCTCCCGCTATGAAGAAATCGAAAAAATCGTCCAAAAGGTTCGTATTATCCCCTTCACAAACCCAGGCCACGTCATGACAGCCTGGGCCTTAGGCCCAAACGACAAAGCAGAAACCATCCTGGACTTTCTGGAAGAATCCGAAAGGTTCCTCAAAACCATAACATCCCCAGAAAAATTCCCGGATGAGAAGAAAGGGATCTATCATTTTATTAAAGACCGCATCAACCCTGCTAAGTTTATGAGGAAGAGGAGGTAGGGGGAAGGATTTATGGCAGCTACTACTTTCTATTTTTTAAAAATGCAGAAAGTATTAGCATTCGTTGTATTTCATTATATTTAATTTAGATGATTAGATGAAAGGAATGATTGTATGATGTATCAAAAAAGCTTTAGCTCATTGATTTTTGTATTGATTTTAGGTTTTATGCTAATATTATCAGGGTGTACTATGAAAGAAGTAAATATGGCCGAAATAGAACAAGCCAAGCTCCCTGGATTAAGAAAATGGATAGCAGATCAAGATCAAAAAAGTCGTGAAGAGATAGAGTCAACGCTAAAAGTTAATGCTAAAAAAGAGGCAGGTGAAGAGAAAAAAGATAGCATTGATAAAAAGGAAGATAGTAGTAAAGATAAAAAAGATGAAATAACAACAAAAACAGTAGCAAATGGCAAAGAATTAGATAGCAAAACAGTAAGCTGGGACGATTATTTTGCAACTAAATATAATGAAAAACGCCTGGAAATGGAAAAAAAAATAGAAAAAGAAAATGGGATAACTACATGGACAACAGCATCAGTAGTTTTTGTTCCTAATCTTAATGTAGCGCAACCAGCATTGGTTCAATCTTTTAGTCTAAGAAATTTTTTGCAGTGGACTTGTGAGGGTTACGATCCTGATAATGTAAGAAAAGCTGTAAATAAATCTCTTGCACAAAATTCCGTAATAGATGGTAAATATGATTTATATAAATTAGATAAAACCCGTCGAGAGCTTATTGTGAATGAAATAGCAAACCAATATATGGCAGATCATCCCTGGCCATTAGTTCTTGATGCAATTTCTTTAGACTTCGGCCTCTCCGCTCCATCTCTAGCTTTTGGAGATACAGGTGAAAAATTTGACGAAAAAGTAGATAAAGATTTTCCTCAATTTTTATTTGGCGGTGGTCTTCATTGGAAAGGAATCGAAGCCAGTGCTGGTGCTATGCTCTATAGAGACAATCACAATGATTTTAAAACTCAGTTTTATTTTGGTTTAAGCATAGAGCTATATGAAACAGCATTGAATTTGAAAAAATCTCCTAGTCAAGAAGCGAAATAATATACGATATACCTACGTTCCGCAACTTCTGAGTAAATATCCCCGTCCTCTGGATGTCCTCTGGACGGGGTTTGTTTTTTGTCCACAGCATGAGGATACTGTTAATGCCAATCTATTGTATTTATTATTTTTAATATTTTATATAATTTTAATTTTTATAATAATATGAATAGAAACTTCCGAGGACTAACTACTCAACGTTCGTGTAATCTGAATGTTGAGTTCTTGTATCCTTTATTCTAATTGCCCTGCGAAAAATTGGATGCAATTGTATACCTTCTTGGGTTACTTGAGTGCTAACAAAGTTAGCGGTTTACAAAGAAAAATTAATTATCTTTACCGTTAAAATAGCTTTAGGCTGGAGATTGTATTTATGTCAATTGAATGGTACCTAATATTGTTTATATTTTTTTTCTGTTGTTCATGTTCTGATGTAATTTTATATGAAGTTAAAAATGAAGATATTGTATTATTAGATAAAACACTAAATGAAGAGGCTATTTATGAAAGAATTTATGAACTTCTTCCTGATCCATATTATGCAGACTATGCCATTAATCCTATAAAAATTTATAAAGAGATATGGAACAATAAAAAGCTTGTTGTGTTTCCTACGATAGGACACCCACAAATTATATTTCTTGACTCAGAAGATAATTTTAAAAAAGATCCGCTTCAATCATTATTATTTATTGTTGCAGAAAGAAATGCAATCCAGCAAGGTTTCGATTTAATATTATCAGGCGATCAAAATCAATATACGGAAATTCCGCTTAAAAAAGAATATATACGATGTCAATTACCTCTATCTAAAAAAAGAAATGCATCAGCAGCAGATAATCAAATTTCCATTCCATTTTATAGAGAAAAAGAACATCCACTTTATGCAGCAATTTATGATATAAAGCACCTAAGAGAGAATGTTCCTCTTATTGATGGAGTATACCATATAAAAGCAAAATCCAGAGACTCTTCTAAATTTTGTCTTGGTGATTTTAGAAATGGCGGGGATCTATTGATTAACAAGCTTAACGATTCTTTACTATTTCATCCAGAAAATTTCAAAAATGCTAGTAAAATTTTTAAAAGATTAAGAGATGCTAATAAAAATGGCGAAACTATATCTAAATATATCAAAAAAAAATTGACTAGAAATTTTCAGATGAAAATAGCATTATATAATGATGAAGAGAATATTAGCGAAAAAATTTTAGAAACTTTTACTAATGAATTTAATGCTTTATTAACAATAGAAAATTTTTATGAAAAAGAAAATTTTTCGAACATCAATCTATCGATAGAAACTCAAAAGTTAGCATCTAAGCAAAATCTTAAAGTGGAAGATATAAAAAAATTAAATCGGCTACTATTAGAAGATATTTATACATGTGAGATAATTAAAGATAATGGAATTTCTCGATTTATTAAAGAAAATTTGATAATAGATGAAAAATTGGGAGAAAAAGAACTAGTTGAAAAGCTAAACCATCTTATAGAAGAACAATGTATTTATGATGAAGAGAGGTTTAATGATATACAATTATCTCCTAAAACAAAACATCTATTAAGCAAAAAAAATAATCTTAATAAGAAAGATAAAATAGAATTAAATCGTTTATTATTAGAAGATGCCTATCCATTAGAAATATTTAAGAATTACCAAATTCATTATAATTCAATAAAAATTCATACACAAGAAAAAGATATTTCTACGAAAGAGAATGTTTTCTGGTTTATTGTAGCAGCGGATTTACAATTTCATAAAGATATAAAATATTTAGAAAAATTTTACAATGCTATTAATGATCCTGAAAATTATTTACAAGATTTACAGAAATACAATTTAAAGAATCCATCTGCTCAGAATTGTTTGAAAAAAATAATAAAAAATTATCAAAAAGAAAAATATTTTTCTGGAATCAAAGATGCTTTATTTATTATAATTGTAGGAGATATAGTAGATAATGGCTCTAGTAGTGCAAGTGATGGAAGAAGGTTCTTTAATATTTTGAATGTACCATTCAATAATTCATCTTCTTATAAAGAAGAATATTCAAAAATTTTCGATTTTTTTAAAATTTCTCCAAAGCCATTGTTTTTGATTCCTGGAAACCATGATGGAATGGTTGTATTGAATTGGTACAATCAATGGTTTGGGAGTATTCTCAGCCTTGGAGGACTAATAGATATAATTGCAAAGGCCATTGGAGAAGAAATAGAGATTATAGGATTGTTTGAAAATTTACTTAAGACAGAGATAGAAGATGGCCTTATGTATTGGAGAGCATTATTTGGGCCTAATTTTTATAGCTTTAATATTGGAAATCTACAATTTTTATGTCTCAACAGTTATGATCTTCCATATATTTATCGTTCATCCCTAGGTTGGCTAGCCGTTAATAGTGGTGGATACTTAGAAAAAGATCAACGCCAATGGATCAATCGTATTCTGAAAAAAAAATCCAAATTTCTTTGCTTTATTCATCATGATCCAAGAGGAGGGATACCACAAGAAAGCCAAATATCAGTAAGTTCCAATTTATGCCAGACACACACACAAGAAAAAAAAATAGGAGAGCCAGATTTACTTATAGGCAACTTTAAAGCCCCCTTCATCTTAGGAACGTTAGGAAATTTTTTCATACAAGGCATAAGATACTTTTTTTATGGTTATGATACTATAGGAGAAGGAGTTACATCTCCACAGGAATGGCACGAAAAATGGTATGATTATAATCCTAGCAAGGGAATAATTTTCCAAGGTATCGACTATTCCCAAATCGAATATTTCTTTTTTGGACATAGAGATATTTACGGAAAAATTCCATCTAAAGAGTTTACTACTTCAAAATTTCAATTTGATAAGCAAACTACCAAAGCAGTTATTCGTTTAGATGATCTTGGAAATATTCCTATTTCAGAAAAAATAAGGCCTTTTACCAAGGGATTCACCTTAGTAAAAGTAGAAAGAAATGAAAAAGTTTGGGAAATAAAAGAAATTGTACATTTCCCTTTAGAGGTAAAGGAGTAAAAAAATGGGAAAAATATTTCTATTTATACTTGCATCTATATTTTTATTAGGCTGTCATTTAAATGATACACGCTATACATCATATACTGCAACAGACGCAGATATAAATTGGATAAAGACAAATTTTGTAAAAACAATCAAAAATGTCGAAAAAAAACAATTAGATGATAGCTATAGTTTAAATCAAAATTATATAATTTGTTCCTATGCAGAAAAAAAACTAAATAATTTTGATATATTTTCTGATGAAAAATATCAAAAAAGAGGAAATTTATATTTTCAGCAGGGACAATATAGTTTTGCAATACAAGATTTTACAGAAGCAATACGTTTAGGGGTACAAGATATAGAAATTTATAAATTACGAATGGAATCTTATTATAAATTACAAATGTATGATAAGATGCTTAAAGATTTTATTAATATTTTGTATCTTAATGAAAAAGAGATAGAGAAAATATCCAATGAAATAAAAATCAAAATAGCAGAAACTTCTTCTACTCCTAAAGAAGTTTTAAAGAAACTAGAAAAAGATAATAATCCTATGGTTTGTTTCCTTGCGCAGAGGCATCTATAATCTTTTAGTAACCAGAATTAAATAACTTCCCCATTTGATTAAGCTCAATCTATAAGGAAGATAAGTCAATGATCAATGGG
>CALKWO010000173.1 GCA_938003875.1 uncultured bacterium | reverse complement strand
TCGGCGCAACCCTGCGGCTACAAATCATTGCTATGTAAGTCATTATTGCTTAATGTGTATGATTTCTAGGTTTATAAGTAGCATAGTCTTAGCCTTAACTTAACAGCGTTGGGGTGTTACCCTGGGCTGGTATATATAGGCCTTTCAGGCCAAAGATTAAAGGCTTTTCAACTGGCATAAGTCGTAAGCCATTAGCTAAAAAAAACTTTCACGAAACAAAACAGACAAAAATATTATCTGGGAAAGGAAACTTCATAAAGTTCCATTGTAGCTTCACCTTTAGAATAAAGGCTTGTTTTAAACCACTCTTCTAGCTGATTAATTGAGGGACCTTTATTGGGATTATCTTTGGAATAATGCCACATTGTAGTAATCGTTTTCTTTCCTTCCATGGTATTTTTTAGAAAGCCTACATGCCCTTCACTATTTTTACGAAAATCGAAGAAATACAATTGATTGAGATTTGTTTTTCCATGAACCTCTAATCTTTTGCCATCTTTATACTTGCAGTAAAGAGCTTTCTGAAGATTAAAATATTTTGCAATTCCACATCCAAATTTTTGATGCAGTTGTCTCCCTTGATCTTCGTCAGGTAAATTTTTTTCTTCCTCTTGTGATATATTTTTGTACGAAGAGTGCAGTTCTTGCCAAATTTTTTTATGTTGTTCTAACCAGTTCTCTCCATATTTCATTTTTAAAAGCATGATAGAAGCAAAAACAGAACATCCGAATCCTTCCGTGATTTTGTCCTTAGCATCGCTGCCGACTTTAACATTGCCGTATATCGTAATATAACCATCCTTATTATAACCATATTCTCCATAATATGTTATAAATTTTTGAAGAGCATTTCCAAAATCTAAAGAAAATAAAAATTCAGATGTAACTAAAAAAAATATAAATATATATTTCATTGCTAAATCTCCTTATACAAAATAACACGGATAAACCGCAACCAAAAAGAAAAAAATTGTGACTAATCTTGAGAGGCGACAGCTTTAACATTTTCACAGGCTTTAAAATAGGTAGTGCTTGTCTGCCCTGTTTCTTGAGGAGAAGACATAGATTTGTGAGCATTCCATGTCATCGGGTCACCAGGATTGCATGTTGCCAATGATTTTATTACTTCACTATCCTCTTCATGATGGTAAAGATATTGTTGGATTAAGGTTTTATAGTATGACCACTGTTGTTGTATCATTTTTTCTTTTTTTTCTCTCTTTCTATCTTTATTTGCAAAAATTTTTCTTCTTGTTCTTTTTTATCCTGTTCTAATTTCTCTGCCTGCTTTTTTAATCTATCTTTTTCTTCCTGAATTTCTTTTTTCTTTAATTCGGCTTCTTGTTCTTTATTAATTTGCTCTAACATATTTTCTTCATTAGCTATTTCATCGTCTATGTTTTTCTCTTGCTGGCTAAGATTCCTTTCTTTCTGAAGTATATTCGTTTTTTCATTTTCTCTTTTTGAAGTATTTTTTCTATATTCATCCTGCTCTTTTTTGATATTTTGCTGATGTTTTTTGATTTCATCCTGCACTGGCTTCCAGATATCTTGATGCTGTTTCAAAATATCCTGTTGTTTTTGCAATTCTTGTTTTTTACGATCTTCTTCCTGTCTTTTCCATTGCTGCTCTTGATGCTGCTTCAAGATATCCCGTTGTTTCTGCAATTCCTGTCTTTTGCGATCTTCTTCCAGTTTCTGTTTCCATTGCTCTTGATCTGGCAAAGATGGAGTTGCCGATCTTTTAATCAATACAGTACCATCAGGCATTGTAATTACATTAGGAGCTTTCTTTACGGATTGAGGCTGAGAGTGATCTTTAAAATAAGCCTGAGGCTGGCTTTGCTTTCTTTCTTCTACTTCTTGCCTTGCTTTTTCTGAGCCTTGCTGCATTGCTTTTAAATCTCTCTGAATCTGCTCATCTATTTGTCTTGATTTTAGCTCAGCAACCTCTATTCTTTTTCTTTCTAACTCTTCTTCTCTAGCCCGTTCTCGTTGCCGTTCTCTCTCTCGTTCTCTTTCTTTTTGTTCTCTTCTTTCCTGGCGTTCTCGAGAACGAGATTGGTATGCATCATTAAATTTTTGCGCTCCAGCTCCAAGCATGGCAAGCTGAGAACTGCATTCCTCTAATGCTTTCATTCCATTTTTACTGTCAAAAGCAGGAGGGAACTCGCTAAAATCATAGACATATCTTGGGCCAGCACCCATTAACAAGTTGATTGGGTAAAAAGGAATGTCTACTGTATGCGCTACTGTCATCATAGTATGCTTTAATATTTGGAAAGAATATACAAGAGGTGATCCCAAACTCCCGAGAATAGGACTCTCTCCTATGACCTCTCCTGTATCAACAAAAGGATTGACTGTTAAAGTAACTGCACTCATCGGCAGAGCCAAAAAATCCTCACCTAAACGCTCTGTGGCATTGCATCCAAAGAATAAAAAAACTCCACAAACCAGTAAAAAGAATAGACCATTCCTGAACATAATGATTCTCCCTTCAAACACTACAAACCTTATAAATAAAAAGCAAAGAGATACGTCTCTCTTTGATGAACCATTCTATATTGTCGAATCAAACCGTTACAAAAAAAGTTTTAAAAAAAGTGGAAAGCGAGTAATTTCCTGGGTTTTCTATTTTTTTTCTATATAAAAGCTCTATTTTTTGTAACTCATTTCTTTTTTGCTGTAAATTGGATCATTTTTTTTACTACGCACTCTTGGGGAGTTTCATACCGTTACAAAAAATGGTTATGTCGAATCGCTATAATAGTACCAAAAAGTAATCAGTATCTTTCCGTGAGAATAAAAATTTTATTTACAAACGCAAATCCTTATTTGGAAAGGAGCTTTTCCATGAAAAGGCAATTGTGGTCTTGTACAATTCTGATAATTTTTGTTTGTTTCTCTGTTTTTGCCCAATCTGTTCCACCAGAATGGGAAAGAAGATTGCAGGAAGTAGAACAAAAACTGGCTTTGCTAGACAGGCAGGTAAACCCGTCTGTCGGGAATACTCAACCGCCGACGATTCAGGGAACTTTGAATGAGCTAGCAACAGAATCCCGAAGTAACAAAGCAAGGATAGAGAGTTTAGAGCAAAAATGCTCTCAACAAGAAGCAATAATCGTTTCTTTAAAACAAGAAAACCTGGCACAAAAGAACTTGATAGAGTCTCAAAAAGGGGAAATTGCAGCTTTAAAAGCAAGCCTGGGAACTCTGGATTCCCTGGTAAAAGCAGAAGTACAACGCATTGGGCAGTCCATCGGAACCCTGGGGACTAAGGTAGATACTTTGAACTCCGACCAGAACCAGAAAATCGTTTCTTTGCAAAAAGAAGATAAAAATTTGAAAGATTCTCTGGGAGATTTGGCCAAAAAAGCAGACATGGAGGCTGCCTGCAAGAGACTCACAAAAATCGAAAATGAGGGAGTCGCCTACGCTAAAAAGTGTGATTTTGCAACCAAGGCGGACTCTGCAACCAAGGCAGAATGGGCGAATATGGTCAGAGCAAGAGATGAAAACCATTTTTTCCGATTCTCTGGGGTAGATTCTAACAATCGAGATACATTTCAGCTATGGAACAAGAATGGTGCCTGGTATAACCTGATTCAAGTGGGCTTCGCAAACGAAACCCAGAAGACAGCGAATGAGGCAAAAGAGCTGGCGAAGGATGGAATAAACATTGGCAATGGTGCCATGAATCGGGCCAATCGTGCTCACGTCAGGATTTCTGGAATGACAGCAACTACAGAAGATACAGGTTATAGCGAACCTGTACGTCATCCAAGTTATCCAGATGAAACTAATTGGGTACATACTGGCTATAGAACAACATTAAATATTCCTGGTGAATAGGTTAAGTCTTATCCATATACAAAAGGAGTCTTCTTTATGATTCTTAAGCTATTGTTTTTTCTCGTTTTCTTTCTGAGCATGGTTCATGCTCAAATCCCCGCTTCTCTGCCTTCCCTGGTGTTTTGCCTGGAGGGGGAAGAAGTGGGGAAAGTAGATATGGCGGAAGCGAACGGACTGTATTGGGATCTTTTTTTTGATGTTCGGCTTACAACAGGGATCGAGCGCAAAGAAACCCCATGGGGACGACAGTTGGTTTGTAACCTGAAACGCTATTCTTTTGTAGATTCCCAGAAAGCATCCCTGGATATTGTATCTCCCAAAGGTGCAGGCTGGATGGATTTTTATCTTGCCCTCGCACAAAAACGCCCGGCGTACATCACATTCGCTTACAAAAGCCTGAGATTTCGCATGAAAATTTCTGAACCGCCTCAAGAAGCTACGATAGTTGGAGTATCTCAAATTATTCTGAGGTCAGGAGGCAGCGAATTGGCGAAGTATGATAGTTTCCAGAGCATTTCTGAAGAAGTTTTCAATATGCTGGCTTATCCTGGTTTCCTCGAAAATTCTATGCCCCTGGTGAAAGAAAAGAGCGAGCTTGTTTATAACCTCCTGCCCTATAGATTCTGTGGCCCAGAGGCAGAGTCTATCTCAATTCGTTCCAGCGTTCAGGAAATGCTCGCTGCCTATATTGCCATAAGTCAGGGTAAAACAGGCGAGTGGAATCTTGCCTGGCAAGAGAAGAGCAGACCATCAGTCGAGTTTAGCATCATGACAAAGGAACTTCCTCAAGGTGTGCCTTTGTGCGTAGTATCACAAATTCAGATTCAACATAAAGGCGAGGTCATCACTCAGGGGAATGCGTTTGGTAGCCTTTCTCCTGATATCTGGAATTTGGTTCTGGACCATGCCTGCTCTATGGATACTAAACCTGGAGTTAGGGAAGGGATTTTATGCTACGAATTGATTCCTTATCGCTTTCAATCCTGGGAAGACACAAGGGAATATGAAATTTTTCCCGCATCCGACTGGTTGACGACCTATCTTTTGGCTCGTAAAGCCAGCTATTTGGAGGGAAATCCTCCTTTAGTGTATTTGCTTCATCCAGAGCATAAGCAAAAAACAGAGCTGAAAAAATTCTATCGTCCGTATCGCCTTACCAGGCTCCCTTCTCCAAAGGCTTATAAGCTGGATGATGTTCCCATTGCCTGTGTGAAAGGCGGGGACATCGAAAATTCCTCGATAGAATTTTGCATGTATGACATCTCTGAGCAAAAGAAAATCCCTCTGGTTTGTCGTGAGAAGCATATGTGGCTTGCAAAAGAGAGCTACAGAAAAATCCTCACAGGCAAGGAAATTTATGTAGGAATATACCAGGAACATAGTTTTTTACTTCCTCTACTCACTCCTGTAACCACAGCCAGAGAAACAGCCTATAGCGAGGCTTTGCAACTGGAATTGCCCAATGTCGAGGAAATGCAAAACCTTCCTGTTTGCATCCAGGGGGAAAAGCCAGAAAAGCTTTCTGTTATGCAACAGATTCCTCTAAATTTTGGGTATCCCCTGGTGAAGACAGTAGAGATTTCTCTCGATGACATGAAGTTCTTTCCATCTGATGTCAGGTTCATCCAAAAGATAAAATATACTTCGAAAGGCAAAGCCATTACGCTGGAAGCTCCTTATTCCCTATTGGACAAAGAAGGCAATTTTTTGAAACAAACAGGCTGCCCTCAGAGCTTCGTTCTCTGGTGGAAAAACCTCCATCTCAGAAAACCTGGCACTGCTAACCTACTGGTGCTTTTGGATGCCTCGTATAATAGCATCACCAGTAGCTTGCGAATGTCCGAATGGGAAAAAATTATGGAATCTTGCAATAGGCTGGCATGGAATCAGAATCCGATCTTTGCCTATATACGTAATGGCGCGATAGTAGAAACTTCCTTAGATAACATCCGGGAAATCTCATATTTGGGATCAGGAAGCTGCCTGTTTGGTCATTCTTCTGAGGATTTTCAGCAAGATCAAGAAATGATACAGTTTCGAAATGTGCTTGCCCCTTTTAGCATAGACACAGTGATTCTGGTCACTTCTTTTCATAATCCTGGTGGTTTCAAAAAGTCCCAAAAGATTGAAATCCAAGATAAAAAGGGAACGATTTCGATTCAAATATATACTGTGCAGGATTTTATATCCTGGGTATCGGAAAAATAGAAAGGAAAATATCTATGAAAAATTTTCTTCTCTTCCTGCTTTTTTTCATGATCTTGAAAGATTGCTGGTCCCATCAATGGTATCTTTTTGGCAATACATTCGCAATTTGTGAAGTAAAAGAAGTCCAGGGAAACCAGGTAACCCTCGTTACTCCTGAAAATCAGCTTCAAACCATTCCCCTGGAATCTCAGAGGTTCGTTTCTTTTAGCGATTTCCAAGATATGGAAAGCGAAAGTCTTACATCTCTTCGCACGGATTTTATTTTATATCGAGATATAAGCTCGGATTCGCCTAGAATTCCTGCTATCATGGAAGGGCTGTATCTGAAAACTCAGATTATGCGTCCCAATCTGCAAGGGGAAGAGTATATTTTAGTTGCCTCTCGTCCGCGATGGGTGACCATCAACTTTCAGGAAGAGTTTGCTTCTCCTACTGTTCCTTCTAATTTACTAAAATGTTTGCAATTGGACAGAGGCCACAAGTGTATGTCCTGGAATGGGCTGATGTCAAAAACCGTATATCAGGATTTACTACGCCTTTCGCAAGACTCTTCCTGGCAGGATACTATCCGTAAACTTTATGAGGAAAGCCAGAAATTTTATTTTTATAAAAATGATTTTTCTTTTTCCTGGGCATCTATTCTTTCTACTCTAGCCCAAAATGTCTACGAACGCGGATATATCCAAAATCATTATTTACCAAGGGAAGAATATAGGGAGTACTATCAAACAAAACCCATCTTGGGATGGGCAAAAAAAAATACGATTCTCAAAGGCGGCAGCCACATAAAGGAACATGTCTCTAAAAATATCTGCTTCCTTCAAGCTCCGTTTTTCCCTATGGAAGCAGATCGCATAGATTCAGAAAACCAGACAGAAGCCCCAGTAAGAAAATACACAGCAAAGATATATGGCCCCCAGATACAGATACCTTCAAGCTGGAGTCATAAACTCTCTTACAATCCAGAAGGATTTCTTGTCTGGACAGGCACGATGTCAGGAGAAGAATATTCTCAAGCCCTTGAATTATGCACCCAATCAGCAGCAATGCAACAGGCATGGAAAGCCGTCATAGATAATCTCTCTACTCAATACCAGTTAGACATGGACACAGTAATCTCACAATGTGTGCTGAAAAAACCTCTGATTGATAAAAGTATCTTAGTTTATGTTTATGGAACTCCCAACCTAAGCACAAATCCTGTGAATGCATTAAACGTGTTGCACCATTTTGCAATCTACTCTACGATCCAGGTGGATAATATTACCTGGTATCTCTTGGGGAGACGAGAAAAGTTTTTAAAAGAAAAGCGAATACTAGAAGGCTATGTTACAAAGGAATCCATCATCACCTGGAATACAGCCCAGGTGTTAGCATTTTCCGCAGAGACGAGAAAAAGACGTATTCTCAGACAAGGGAACCAAATTTTAGGGCTAGCAAAGGTGTATGAGAATCTTGATGCCATAAAGAGAGCAGCACTAGGGTTGGCACCTCAAAAAGGGGATATTGTTTCTGAAGAAATAGATGTAGACATTGACATTGACCATGCGTATATGAAGCATTTGATTCTGAGTTCACACAAAGTTCCTGCACAGGATGGAACAGAGGCAAGAGTCTATAAAATTTCTTATATAGCAAACAATATGCTTCCTAGCATCCAGTATGAAAAGATGATGGAAACAGTGCTCCAAAGATTAGAGGAATTGGCTACTATTGACATCGTCTTTGTGATGCTCGGAAGCTCAGATGCCTATCCTTATGCTGATCAAATCAAAGAAAGGATTCAAGAAATATTTAAAAAACTGCAAGAGGCACAAACACTGCTAAAGGAAAAATTGAACCCGGATAGAATCGAAGACCTTGTTTTAAAGAATCTTTTAGAAAGATACAAGATAGTCCCCACAATTCGTGTTGCGCTACTGGTTTACAGAGATGCCTGTGATAAAGAAGCAGAATGCAATTTCTATAATTTTAAAAGTACCGCACGCGATTTTCAACTGGATTTTTCGGAAATACGTTTTGGTAATTTCCTACAAGAAGGCAATCAAGGCGATCAGGCGAGTCATATCAAAGCACTCAAATCCTTATTGCATGGAAAATTTGAGTATTCTGACAGAAGCTTAGGAAATAAATCTACCCAACTTTCCTGGAGAGCCAACTCCACAAAAATGGTTTTTCTTTTAGGTAAAGTGGGACAGGAGAGAACGCTAGATTCGTGGAACGAAGACGATTTCATTCGCGAATGGAAGGCTCTCGATAGAGCCAGACGATTTTATTTTTTCACAATGCAATATGGAAATAGGAATTCCGAAGGCCATCGGCGGTTTAAAAGCTTTTGTGACGCAGTAAACGCAGGCATCAATCGAGATTTTGCGGAATACGTTCATCTATCTAACCCCCAGGATGTAACGGATCGTGTTAAAGAGTTTTTTGAAAAAATTTCCCAATCCATTACAACGGCTTATGAGGCGATGTATGAGAAAGCTCGAACAGGCGGACTTGCTGCCACTATACAAAAGTATGGCAGCTCTGTTTTACAGATGTCTCAGGAAGTTTTCGAGCAATTGGTTGCTCCCAGGGTAATCTGGCATCAGGAGGTGCCTGCCATTCCAAAGGATTTAAAACCTCATTTCTATTACAATAGCGAACAACGGATGCTCATTCTGAAACAAAAGCTTTCGGCTCAGCAAAAAGAGCAATTGAAAAGTCTGAGCCTGAATCCACAATGGTGGGCAGCCATCGAAACTCTCTTTCGAGAAGGGATGCAACAGGACATTGATTTAAACCATGAAACTGGTTTATACAAGGAAGGGTATGTCTTTGACAGACAGATGATTCCGACAAACCCGGGATACCAAGAATATCAGGTGGATTTTTCCGTGTACATGAGCCTTAGTAACTTTGGCGAGATCCGTTCGGTTATCAACCGTTTTATTGAGCTAGGCAAAAATATTTTAGGCAGACAACTGCCTCCTGATATATGGCATAGGGAGCTAAAAGAAGCCCTCCGTAGTCTATATGAAGACCCTCAACGACCTATGGTACCACGCAGAAAAAGTTTTGTTCTCAACCCACGTGGAAAAACACTTTTAGGCATGTCATTAGATGAAGTCAGCCATTTGAATGACGAAGAATTTGGCAAGCTGCTCAACTCTGCCATAAAAAAATTAGAGGAAATCATAAAGTATCAGAACAATCTCCAAAATTGGTCTAACCCTGATATACAAGAGATGTTACGCAATGCACAGCTACAAGGCAATACAGTGGCTCAACAAGATATCACTCAAATTGCTCAGGCTAGAGAAACCTACAGCTACGTGCCGCTAAATATCTTCGATATTGAATGCTACTAACCTCATGGCAGATGGTCAATATGCCATCTGCCACATCTTTTGGAGAAAAAGAGTATGAAAATTTTAGAAGCAATTGGTGTCTCCCATCGGGCATCGGTCCAAAACGGTGTAGAATTCGTTTGACAATTGTAAAGTTGACAGAG
>CALKWO010000172.1 GCA_938003875.1 uncultured bacterium | reverse complement strand
CTATAACTCTTATTTTATAAGTCTTAGCAGTCTTTAACTACTCCGAAATCTTGGGATCCCTGAGCCATATCGAAGAGGGTAAGCGTATTCAATCACCGGAAAACACTCAATCTTTACGAAACTGCACAAAAAAAATTAGAGGGCTTCAACGTAAAATCAAAGCCACTGAAAAGCCTTACCGTAAAAATTTTGATCAACTTTATCGCTATGAAGCCTCGTGGATGCGTTTGCAAGGAAAACAGATTGTTTACAAAGTAGATGTGGAGTTAGACCAAATCATCACTTACTTCCGTGTAAGTTTGGCCAATATCGGGGCTTACTTCTTGAAGAAATTTTTGGACATGGGACCTACTTGCTTTTCTACGCTAATGCAAGAAATACTTTTGTTGGATGGAGAGATTGAAGAAACGAAAGAAATGCGTACAGTCACGTTAAAACGAAATCTCAAAGATCCTGGAATAATGAACCGTTTGGAATCGGCGATAGAAAAATTAAACAACCTTTCTTTATGTACCCTCTCAGGTAAAGTTTACCACTTTAGCCTTTCGTGAGTCTCATTTAAATTAAACTTTTTTTAAAATATCCGAAAGTTATGTATTATGGAATGATGCACTTGTAGGTTTCACAGTTTTTTATCATCATCTATGCAAAGGTAGTGATCTTGAATCTATTATAGAAAAAATGCGCATTGCTTCAGGAGAAGAAACATTTGATTGTATTACGCATACAGACCTTTTGACACGAGAAGCATTTTTAAGAGGATTTATAAGCCAACTAGAGAAATTTTTAGAAAAAGAATCACCGTTTATTCTGCTTTAAAACCACGTTCTTTGGGCGTGGTCAGGTACAATGAACTCTAACCAAATTTGTTGAGAATAACGATGCCATCCAATGAGCAACTTTTCCGAGAAAATTTGATCAATGGCAAGGATTTGGAACAAAGGCTGCAATGCTTTGCCTTGCAAGAAGAGTCAGGGACAATCCTCGGCTCCCATGATATGAATCGTTGGACAATCCATGACATATCGGGTCTTTCTGAGCAAGACAAAAACATCATCACCTTGCATGAAAGTTTTCACGACGATCAGCTTCTTTCCACTTCGTCGGGAATAGCCCTTATCATCTGGCGAAGATTGGCAGAAATAGATACCGAGCGCAGGCAGGTTTGGGAAAATGCTTATACGAGTCTGTTCACCAACACCGTTCATTCCCAAGAAACGGCAGCATGCTTTTTTACCACGCAGATTTTCCATGAACTTGATGGCAAAAGCCAAAATCTGGCGAGTTGGCAAATTCAGAGAAATTCGCTGGATTGCCGTAAAATTCTGGCTATCGTCCAGGGAGAGCTGACGCAGGGTGTATTTCCGGTGGCTTTTGTTTTAGGGGTGATGCGGGCTTGCTTCCAAACGTCGGTTTTGCACTCCATGAAAAGCTTTGGGCTACTGGAAACAGCATCCACGCCGCTTGCTGACAAGGATAAGCCTGATTGGCGTTGGGAAAATTTACGGCGTCATTTCCATTATCATGGCGGCAGGAAACAGCTTTGGCAGAATTTGCAGGAATCTTTAAGCAAGGATGCTCTTGCCCAGGCTGCCTTGAAGCCTCTTTCTTTAGATCAGAATGATTCTGAGGATCAGATCACAGACCAGCTCATTCAGAATATTTACAGTTATTGCTGTGAAATATTGGCAAGGCTCGGATGCGAGACGCTTTCTTATGATGGGCATAAAGAGCCTATCGGTGCGGTGTTGGCTGCTCTGGATACCCTTCCTCTGTCAAGACCCGTGCCTGTATTGTTGAGGCAGATGAAAGAAGATGATATAAAGGCGTATGATTTAGCGCAATTCGATAGTGAAGTATGCGAAAATGTTCCGACGATTGAGCATCCAGTATACTGCGAATTCGAGGATCTTTGGGAATTACAAAAGTCTTGTCCTCTGGAATCCCTGGTGGTTGCAGAGCCTGTTTCCACATTTGTCCATCGTTGGCCGAATTTAGTGTCTTATCTTCCCCAGTGGCAGAGAGAAAATGGCTTTGTCGTATCTGTAAGACAAACCAATCCTGAAGCCATCCCATCGCTTTCGATTGCTTTTCCTCCTGATCCCCAAACCCTTGTTTCCAGATTATCCGCAATCTGGGAATCCCAACGCATCAGATTGTGTCTGGATGAAACAGCATTGATTATGGAAGGCTTTTTGAAAATCTGGCTACCGTTATTCTCCTTTAAGCCATTGGTGGTGCGAAAGCAAGGCGGGACTTTTCGTCTTCTGGAGCTATGGGCTAATAAGGACATCAATAATTATGAGCAATACTCTGTTCGCCTGGAATACAACAATAAAGTCCAGAGCTGGTGGGTAGGGAAGGACAGGAAAGAAAACATCCTTTATATCCGGGCCTGTACCATTACATTGCAAAATGCCCTCCTGGAATTCAGCAAAAATTATCTTTCTGCTTCCAACATTCCCTTATCCGATCATCCATCTCCTGCGGATTTGAGCCAGTTGCAAGCGATCTTTTCCGATTTAATGCGCTGCGAAAAGATATTGTAGATCGGCTTTTTCATTTTTTTTTCCATGCAATCCCCTTTTCTCGAAACAAGATCATCGCTTTTGCCTGTTGGATTTCTTCTATGACGAAATCTTCCTTTTCTACTGCAATCATTCTCTCCAGAAGTTCCCATACGCTTTCTACTTCGATTGTTACTAATGCCCAGACCAGGCGCAGGCGTACCTGTGCTTCTAGATCTTTATGCAGAGGGAAGATTGCCTCCAGTATCTCCTGTTGTTTCTTACCTAAATGTCCCAGAGCAAGGACGCAATTGGCACGGATTTTCCAATCAGGGGAAGAAAGGTAAAGCAGCAAAATCGGAATCGCGCTTTTGTCCCAGCCAAAAAGAGTTTCCAGGGCTTTTTGGCGGACGATCTGATAGGGACAATCGCTTCCTAAAGTGGGAATCATTTCTTTCAAAGCCTCTTCGTTTCTCCATTCCTTTTGATCGGACAAAAGCACAAGAGCCATATATTGCTTTTTCCCATCCTTTGATTTAAGCCATTCCAAAGCTTCCGAGAAAGAAAGCGTTTTGCCTGCTGTCTCTCTGGTGATCGTTTCCAATCCCCAGAGAATGCACTCGTTACAAATCAATATCCCGGAAGGCGCAGATAGAATAATTTTCCCTTGTTTATGGATTCCTTTACAAAAAGAGCAGTCTTCTGCCGTCCAGTTTTCTTCTAACTTGGGGCGGGATTCAGGGAAGAGAAGGGACTGCATTCCTTTGTCAAGGCAATGGTTGCATATAAAGCATTCCTGGTTTTCTACCATGAATTCGGTCTTTTCTTTCAGGGAGTTACAAAAAGAGCAACACTTCCAGAGGCGAATATTCAGGATCTTCGGTTTGTCAATCTTGCTGGCAGGGTGGATGAGGAGAGGGATTCCTTCCAGATTGAGGACACGCAGGAGTATCCCCTCATAGTTTGTTTGATCAGGGACTACTTCTTGAGGATATAGAATTATAGCCCCATCTTGCCTTTCCCTACGAAAAATAAGACGGCTTTCTTGAACAAACATTTCGGGATTTATGAAAAGCCCTTCGATGATATACCAGAGCTTTTGGAACATATTCGAGGCATGAGCCGCAGTCGGATCACTCGACATAAAGGTTACATGCTCTTTTCCATCTTGTCCCTTGAGATGGGTGCAGGTATATGCTTTGAGAATATTGCTTTCTGTCTTTGGATCATTCTCTATCATCACTTCAAGAAAAGGAGGCGGAAAACTTTGGAAAAGCTCCTCCCTGGTTCCTTCTATTTCCATGAGTCGAGCCAGAAAACAAGCAGGGTCTTGTTCCCTCATATCCAGACCCTTTCTAAGCCTGTCTATCGAATATTCCATCGCTTCCCGAAAAGGTTCATATTGTTCCTGGCATTTTTCTTGTAATTCATCCAGTAGCTCCCGTTCAGCCTGAAATGCAGTTTCCCAATCCTGACGGTTATGTTCTGCCATGTCTCGTAGCAATTTCAAGGCACTCAATCCATCTGTCGCCGGAGCGAAAAGCCCATTTTCTATTTGCGAAATGCCCTTGAACATCCCTCTCCCAGGAATAGAATTCAAGGCAAGTTCGCCCAGTACCAGCATCGTCCATTCCGGATTCTCCAGATGGATATGCTGTAAATAATCCCACAGAAAGCGATAGGGCCACATCGGGTAGAGTTCCTCTCTTTGCTTCTTCAAAATACGAGAAAGACAAAATGCCTGTCCCTCTGCAGCAGCAAAGCCTCCCATAGGATAGAGAATCCTTTTTCCCGTATTTTCCAGACTATGAACAAGGGCAAAAATTCTTTCCCTGCTTTCATCATCATACCAGTCTATATCCACAACCGCCCAGGCTCGATCTTTTTTCAACAAAAAGCCACGAGGCGTTTGCAATGGCTCTCTCTGGTGGATGTAGGTAAATGCCTGCCAGTGCCCGATCACATTGAAATAATCATGGAGCAAATCCTCTGAATTGATAAATTGCTCCTGGCAAGCCATCAAAGGTATAGCAAAAGGCTTCCCTCTTCTGGCAATTTTAGCAATATGGGCCGCTATCTGAACAAAAGCATTCAACCGCTCCACTCCGAAAACCGTCGTGATGTTCTGTAAATGATGCAAATACTCATGCAAAAGCACAGCCTCATCCATTTCATGCAGTCGTATGCGGTAGGTAAAAAGATCATAATCGCCCAGTTCCATGAGGGAATCCTTTCGTAGCAAGGCTCAATAATAGATCATGTGTCAATGTCGTTACTCTTTCCAATTTTTGATCCATTCTAAAGCTTCAGCAAAACGAGAATGAGGTAATTTCTGGTATTGGCGTATTTCGAAATGCACTTTGAATTTCTGCCATATTTTAAAAATATTTTTCCTGTTTTTGCCTTTTTGCTTAACGCATTCTTTCAGTTCTCCGGCTTCTTTCAAAGAGATTGGCATGGTGCATTCTATTTTTTTATCCAAATATTCTGCGTTCATTTCACAATAATCTACGGCAGAATGAATCTTTTTATCCAAATATTCCAATGTTTTCTTGATTTCAAGCATTTCCTGCAAGAGCATATTATTTTTTTTCAACAGAGGTTTTAGTAAAAAATCTAGCCTTTGGATTTCTGCTTGTGAAAGAGTTACGGTATCTCTAAGAGAAAAAATTTGCGTTGACAAAGATTTTGTTTCCTGCCATATCTGAAACTCTCGAATATCGCATGTTTCTATGTATCGCAAGATATGGCTTATTCTATCTTCCTGTTTTACTATTTTAGTTGCTAAATCCTGGTAGCTTTCTAACCGATATTCTTTTTCTTGCTCCAGCCTTTCTAACCGTTTGGATATACCCGATAAGGTCAATCCTGAGTTTTCCAGAGTAGTGAAGGCACGGATGATTAAGATCGCCCGTTGGATGGCGATGGGAGATTTCAAAATGGTGGCCAACATGTTGCACCCGAGATGAGTAAAAGCTTTGGGGTTGCTTCGATTAAAAGCACGAGAATCTGAAGCTACAAAGGTTGAATGAGAAATTTTTGTTTCCTCATTATCCCAAGAATTTGAAATCCCAATTTGGGATTTCAAAATTTGCACTTCTGCATCTGTTAGCTCAAAGCAAAAATCATCAGGAAATTTCTCTGGGTTTCTTGCCACGGCACGGTTGACCAACCTTGTCTCAGTTTGAAAAAGTTCGGCCACGGTTTTATCCAAAAGAGCTTTCGGCCTTCCTGGTAATTCGAGTACTGGATAGGATTGTGTTTCAATGGTAACGGTCAGTGCTTCCATAACTTTAACTTAAACCTTATTTAATAATTTTTCATTTTTCATTTATCATTTATTTATATTCTATGGGTTAATCAAAAGGTGATCTATATCCTTCAAATAGATTATTTTATCATCCTGAAAGCCTATGATAACTAAAAATTTCAAAAAATCCCAAATTTAATTTTGTTATCATACACAGCTAAATAATACCTATTGATTCTAAACAACAAGCAACAAATGAAAGGCTTATGTTTTTTCTTCTGCACTGAGGATCAGCTTCAAAACTTTCTCTACATCAGAAATCAAGGAAACACAGGCTAAACCAACATTCTTTTTCATCTTTTCTGCATAGTTTTTGATATATTCATAGGAATTTCCCATAGTGCTGTCTATCTGTGTTCCTACCAGTTGTGCCAATACCTGGGCTGAAAGTTCAGCCACGATTTCTTGCTGTGGGTCTTGACCATTTTTCAGATGTCCTATAATCCTGGAATGGGCGGCATGGGACAGTTCATGGAAAAATACTTTTTCGTGAGGCGAGGCCAGGCGTATTTTTTCATACATGGTCGGGCTATAGTATCCATAGTATTTTCCCTGAAAAGCGACTCCTTTTAGCTCTATGCCCCATTCTCTGGCTTTTTCCATCAAGGGGAATTCGGGAAGTTCCAATTTTTCATAGCTCAATGCTTCGCCATCTGTGGATTCTACAGAGAAGACGGGAACGGGAAAGAAGCCAGCGCAGAAATATTCCTTTTGCTCTTCAGCGGTAAGCTCTTTTGGTTTTTCTTTCTTGATAAGCCGAGGTGCAAGAATATAGAAAGCTTTTGCACCTTTTTTATATAACGGCCTGCCATTTGCCATTGTTGCCAGCCACGCGCGTCGGATGTCCCCGCAATCATCATGAGCAATCTATTGGCAAGCGACCATGCGGAAGAAGGTACATCAAATCGGGGGAATGTTGCGATAGCAATGGCTTCTGGCACATTTCCTGCTTCAAAAAGCTGGATAATGTGTTGCAAAGTGGATGTTATTTTCTCTGCTTTGATTTCTGGTATGTTTTTCATGTTGAAATTTCCTTAAAAAATAAAATCATAAAAAAAGAAGCTTCCTGTTTTTATCCCAAAACAGATAAAATTTTTGCCCTGGAAACAAAAAAGGCATCCGTGTATTTCTTCGGATGCCTGCGCTTGGGAAATTTTATTTTTAGGCTGTGGCAGTCTGGGCTTCCTGCGGTTCTATTGCGTTTTTTCTTTCGAAGGTATGGAAACAGTCGGTAAACAGCTTTCTTTCTGCTGCATTGCTGATTTCCTCGATTTTTTCGATCACAGGCATATAAAATTTGCCCTTGGGGTTGATCTGGAGCTTCAGCCCCAAAGTGATGAAAAAATCTCGTAGATACAAGGTTTTCCCTTGAAGCAAAGCTTGCTTTTTCTTGAGGTAGATAGAGGCAAGCATGGTCTTGATTGTGGGGATGGCTTTTCCGTGAAAGATTATCATAAAAGGGAAATCTCCTTGCTCTATCCCCAAAAAACTTATCGTTTCTTTGCAGAGTGGGGCGATGTTGTTATTTTTCTCATCTTTATGCCATTCTGCCAGAGGACAATGGATAGTTTTTACTCCGCCTGATTTGCTCACACATTGATTCTGTCTTGGTGGCTGGCCTGTTTTGAAGAGAATCTCTTGAGAAGCAGGAAGCAAGCCATCATACGACCAGCATTCTCTTTCCCCAGAATAATCGTCCTTAGGAAACAAGATTCTGCCTGTGGTTCGTTTCAGGAAAACGATGTTTTCTAGCTTTTCTTTTTCTTCGCCTGTCAATGTGTTAAGGTAGCGGCCTGCTGTTGCTCCTTCCAGTCTCGTAGTGGGCTGGACTATTTTATATCGAGGAATCACAAGGCTTGTTTCTGCAAAATCCTCATCGCCTGAAAGTGTTTCTTCTGTTCCTGGCTCTTCTTGTGGAGGAGGAAGCAAAGCCACAGGTCTGCGTTCTTGAAGTAACCTTTCTTTTGTTTCATTCACGCTTTCGCCTTCTTTTCTATTGACCTGTAAAGTATTCAGTCCGTTCAGTGTCATAGCATTTCTCCTTTATTTTAATTCGACCAGTTTTAAACTATTTTTTACCGCATTACCCTGAATCAGCCGATCATCCAGCTTCTGATTTTACGGTACCCTACACGAGAGATTTTCAGTTTTCCTCCATCATCGTAGAACACTCCCAATTTCGCATTTTGCAAGGTTGCAATGTCTCTCTGGATCGTCCGATTGCTGACATTATATTCTGTAGATAATTCTTGTACCGTTACTTGCGAATGAGGCGAGAGAGTTCCTAAAATGCCTACAAGACGGCTGAGTTTTTCTTCTGGTGATTGCATACATTAGCCTCCTTTTTATGATAAAATAAGCAATTAAAAACAAATAAAAGTCAAATTAAGAGGCTAAAAAAAATTTAAAAGAAAAGGTTCTGAAAAGGAATGTCTATCAAAGAAGTTGCCGTTAGCATTGATTTATAAAAGAGAATGTTTTAATTTATAGGAGGAGTGAATACAGCTTTTTTTCTATGAAAATGTTAAAATCGCAAGCGAGTAAAAAAACCGAATTTCAAAGGAAATGGCGTGCCAAAAATCCCGATGCTGAAAAAAAATATAGGCCTCAAGTAGCGAGAAGATATTTTGAGCGATACCACACAGATTGGAGATTTCGGGGGAGCGAGCTGGACAGGCAAAGGGAGTATTATGCGCAGAATAGAGAAAAAATTTTGGCAAGAATCAAGGCAAAGAAGATGCAAAGAGGATAAAAAAATTTCGCCTGCACAACCGCTTCATTGAAAATTTGTCTATTCTAACACAACCCGCTCAACGGATGTTTGCTCATTTCCACCTGTAAATGGGCAGTCGTAGCAGTCAGATAGATGGTTGTCGTCTTGATATCGCTATGCCCCATCATTTTGGAAAGAGCATAGATATTGCATCCTCCTTCCAGCATTAACACGGCGAATGTATGCCTGAGCAGATGCGGATAGAAGTAGATTCCGCTTGCCTTGCGTAATTTTTGCGTTATTTCTTTGATGACGTCCGGTTGCATCTGGCCGTTGCCTCTCAGGGAAGTAAAAAAATAAGGGGAGAGCTTATTGAGACGTTTTCTGTCTTTCAGATACTCGTCCAATATCCTGATCAAAGTGGTCTGAAGAGGGATATTGCGGTCTTTTTGTCCTTTACCGCATTGGACAGAAAGGACTTTGTTTTCTATATCCACGTCGTTCATTTTAAGGTTAAGGAGTTCCTGGAGTCGAATGCCGGTAAAGATAAAGGTCGAGATAATTGCGGGAGAGCGTTTCCGTTCGAAGCGGTAAGTAAAAGGATAGCTTTTCGCCCAATCAATGAGCTTGAGAGCTTTTTCACGAGGAAGATGCTGTGGTATTTTTTTGGGTAATGAGGGGCGATCTATGTTTGCTAAAGGATTCTTGGGAATATATTCTCTTTTTTCGAGCCATTTCGTAAAAGAATCGAGTGCCTGGATTCGGTTTCGAATCGTTTTTGCAGACCAGCCTTTTTGTGATTTTCCTTCCGATAACCAAGCTTCAACTTTTTCCTGGGTAATCTGTGCAGGAGTTTCGATCTGAGAAAATCTTAGAAAGTAATCAAAAATTTCCTCGAACCAATCAATGCTGCGTGGTGTATTGCCTTTGAAGGTACGAGAGTAATCGCAGAACCGTTGATGTAATGTTTGGATTTCTGTCATAGCCGAAGACCTACGGGTAAAGCCCGAGGGTCATGGTTCGGTATTTCCTTTCATCAATGAGCTTATTTTTTGGCTTATCCAAGCCTTATTTGGTTGCGGGGGTGGGATTCGGACCCACGACCTTCGGGTTATGAGCCCGACAGCCAGATGTTTTTCCCCGTTTTACAGCTATTTTAAGCGATTAGTAAGGAAATACCGAAGGATGGAAATCATATTTCCCATAACCTTCGGGTGGCTTTTACTTTATTTAATTTTTTCGCGAAAGTCAAAACAGTTTTACTTGCTCGAAACTCTTTTTTATACCCTGCATAGATATGGACAGATACCTTTGCGTAGTTCGAATATCGGCATGGCCCATGATTTCTTTAAGTTTGTAGAGATTGAAATCCTTGTCTATCATCTCACGGGCGAAAGTATGGCGAAGCATGTGCGGGGTGAATTTTACTCCAGACGATGTGCTTATTTTGCCACAAATTACTCTTATGTCTTTCTGTGCTAACTGCTTATCCGACCGAACCCCGGTAAAAAACCAGCGTGAAGGGCGTCCCGCTTCTCTTCGATTCTGAAAATATCTTTTCAATATCGGCAACAAACTGAAATGAATAGGAACGATTCGGTCTTTTCGGCCTTTTCCCTGATTTACAGTGATTTCCGAATTCTCGAAATTTACATCCTTGATCTCCAGATTGAGCAATTCCTGCAATCTTAATCCTGTCGTCATAAGAGCGGCAATGATAGCTTCATTTCTTACTTTTTCCAGTTCGTAGTGCCAGGGATACCACATGGTATGAAACAAGACTTTTTGGGCATCGGGAGTCGAAATACTCCTGGGCAGGTATTTTTCCAGTTTCGGTTTCTCGATGCCTACCACAGGATTCCGACGGAAGAACCGGTTCTTCACACACCAATCGAAAAAGATTTTCAGATATTGCCAGTGGTTCCGAAAAGTCTTGGCTTTCCACCCTTTTTCTACACGTCCGTAGTAAAGGAATGTCTTTATGATGTCTGATGTAAGATCATTCAAATTTTCGCTTTTAGCAAAAGCAGACAACATCTTGAGAGTAGAGACGACGCTTCGATATGTTTTCGCTTTTATCCCTTTCTCATAAAGCGCATAGTATTTGAATTGCCGGTCAAGATCAGAGATTTTCATAAGATGATGATTTAGGAAGTTTTCATTTTCTCAAAAACCCTCTCCAAAACCGGCACTGGACACTGTTGTCCGTGTATTTTCACCCCATTCCCGCTACAGGAGCAGAAAAATTGGAGTTTCCCTGCCTGGATCGCTTCACTGTATTTCTGGAATAGGGCGGGATTGTGTCGCCATCTGGCCCGCAGTTCATCGGTAAAGGCTTTCTTCCACGGGACAACATCAGAAAATTGCGTACTCAAGCCTTCAGACGGCATAAACATCCGCTCTTGCTGGAACACAGCAGGGAGTTTCGGGTCTACCGAGATTCGGAATGTTTTGGGTATGGTAACAGATTTGCCTTCCCTCTCCTCAATCACGATTCCGCCAATCTTTCTCATCCATTCCGGAAACCAGTGTGTGAACTGGCTTACGAAGCGAACTATCGCACTTTCGTTGTTGTTCAAACGGTCTCGAATCAAATTGACGATAGAACCTTTGCCATAATTTCCATAGCCAGAGCGGATATTGAGGAAATACGCCCGTATCTCGTCCCTATCTGGGAGTTCCAGCACTTCCCTGTATAGGCGAAGCACGTTTTGATTCCCAAGCTCCGTGAGGAAGCCGGTTTGTTTCTCCGAAAGTGGTACACCCAGGCGTTCGAGGAAGGTGCTAAGTTCCTTGATACTCCCGCCTTTCTTGAAAAATCGTTTCTTTTCATGGGCGTATTCTGGAAGCGTGAAGGCAACCTGCAAATATCTGGCCTGGCCTGCGTCGTGTTTTGCTGGTATCCCTTCGAATTCCGAGAGTGGAATCAGGAAGATAGCGGTCTTGTCCGTGAATTTAAGTTCATGTCCGCGTTTCAGAAGGTATTTTTCTTCGCCTAAAGTCTCCATCTCATCATAGATCGGCGACATTACCAGATCATGGCAGTACATGAGTACCTGTTGGAACGGCGAGGGAGTCTTATCTTTACGTTCTTCGAGATACTGTTCCCATTGCTCTTTGAGACTCCACTGCTTTGAGGAGGAAAGGGCTTCGAACTGTTTCTTCGCGGCTTCTTCAGAAAGTTGCCAGGTTGAGGCAAGGTACTGTGGAAACGAGTATTTTTTCGGTGCAGTCTGAAAAAGATCGAAAATCGTCATGGGTCTGATTTTCCCTTTTGATCTATAAGGTACTGGCCCTCGATCAGAAGTAAGTATTTTAAGAGACTTTAGGTTCAATCGGCTTTTTTTAAGGAGGTTCTGGTAATATTGATTGACGCTACATACGGATTCTTCCTCGTCTTCGACATCTCCGCCGCTATACTCTTCTTCATGATAGCGATCATCTCGTTTTATTTCCAAAGCCGATATGAGTTGATCTTTTTTATCTGCCACTCCCAGATTGTAAGGTGCAGCCCTTTCATCTCCTACAAAAAGCCCTTCTAAATTTTGCAGTTCCAGAACTTCATCAAAGGTAAGCCCAATTTGTTCTCTCAGATTTTCCACTCGCTGGCGGATAAGGTAGAGGGAATCCATCTCAGAGACATCTTCTAAATCCAAGAGCGTGCCTTCCTTTTTTTCGTCTGAAAATACATCCAGAGGTGCTTTGATGGGAATATCAAGGATCTGAGGTACTTTATACAAGGTTTCCTGGTAGGGTTGGTCTAGGTGTTTCATAGCAAGGGGGTTAAAATAGTATATTGTCGTGCTGTTTTTAGCGAGGTTCCCAGAGCGAATTTTTCACCTGGTTAGGAGATTATAGGGAGGTTCCATAGCCTGAGCTTGTGTTTTTTGAGGTACCTTCGGAAGGCACTTCCTGTTTGTCGGGAACGTCCCCTGTCAGCAATGATAAAATATCCATATCTGGCAGGAATTGGGGAGGTGCAAGGCAAAGGATTTTCCTTTCATGTTCCAGGGATGATGTTTTTTGTAGGAAATTGCTTATGATTTTCTGAATGTCTTCTTTGCGCTTATCTTCCATGGTTAAAAACACGATCCTACGGTTTTCTTTGCCAGAGAGGCATTCTATATATTGCTCCAGCTTTTCTCGTATCTCAGGAAAATCATGTGTTCCCATATCACTTTCCAAAAGCAAGGAACAAAGCGGCTCTCCCTCTTTCAGCAAAGCAACTCCGCCATCGGATTCTTTTATTCCTATGGAAAAAGGCGGATACCACCGAAGCTGGATACCTCGCTTAGTGCAGCAACGAAAAAGATGAGTGAGAAACAAAGCTGTTATGGAATCGTGCGTGAGTATCCCTGGCTGAATCTTATGGTATGGGCTTTGTGCATTAGAGAGGAAATAGTATTTTTGCCTTCCTGTTTTGGTCAGATAGGAATGAAAATCCAGGTAGCCTGCTTTTGTCAGATTTCGCAAAATTTTTTGGGCAGAGCGCAGTTTGTTTTTTATATCTTTCTTGACAATACCACCAGCAACCAGGATGTGCGCTGTAGTCATTGTAAAGGCTGAGAGTTCCAATATTTCCATACGGTTGGGCGTGAGAAAAGGCTTAGGATTTTGCATAGGATTTGGGGTGAAGGGATATACGGATTTGGATTTCAATATGAGTTATGGTGTGAGTATGACTGGTGAGCCTCTTGAGAGTCTGCTTTGCCTGTTGCATGGAACGGCTCACAATCTTGAATTGCTGACCACTTTCCAAGGTGAAAATAAAAATACAAAGGTATTTCATAGTCTTTATGGGAGAGGGAATTTAGACGTGAAAAAATGGGAAATCTCGGCTTCGACTTCCGCTCGTGGCCTCGCATATTTTTTTCTCGAACATTCTCTTACGAATTCTTTGGAACTCTGGTTCTCTCCGCTTTTCGGCTGGATATTATGGAAAGAAAAAGTATAGGGCTTATGCTTTCGGAGAAGCCGGATATACCCATAATAGGGCGGAAGATTTACCATATCCCTTTGTGTGAGGGCAGGGAAATATGGGACGAGCTTTTTGGCATCCTCATGTCCGACGGCATACGTGACAAGCGTGTTTACATTCCCGAACAAAGCGTCCGTGAATCCGCCGAGCTGGGAGAGATGCTGGCAGGAAAGTACCAGGCTGATTCGATACTTCCTGCCCTCTGCCAGGAGTGTCTCTACCAGCGTGCCGTTGTTTCCTATAAAATGTTGAAGCTCATCAATCACGAGAACAAAGCGTTTTCGAGCCTGAGGTGCTAACTTTGCCCTGCTGAATGCTGCCATTTTCATCTGAGAGAGAAAAAAATTCCCGAACAGCCTGGAATTTTCCTCTCCCATGATGCCTTTGGGCAGGTTCAGGAGCAGGATTTTCGAGCTGTCCATGCATTCTCGAAGATTCACGAGATTTTCGCTCTGGCCTAAAATATTTCGCATCATGGGAAACATGAGAAAGCGATTGATCTTGTTCAGGATCGGGGCAATAGACTCGATTCTGAGCCTGGCTGGCATAGCTCGGTACTCTGAAAGCCAGAACTCCCGGAGCATAGGGTCAGAAATTTTGCTGACACATTTTTTTCTATACTCAGCGTCCAGAAGAATTCTGGGGATGGCAAGCATAGAAGCTTCGGTGAAATCTATCAAAGCGGAAACTGCATGGGTCAGAATGTACTCTGTTCTTGGCCCCCAACTTTCAGCAAACAGAGTATGGAAGGTATCTACGACAGAGGAAATGGTCTGGTTTGTATCCAGAGAGGACTTGAGCACATTGAATGCTATCGGGTACTCCGTATCTGTCGGGTCAAGAAGTACAACTTCCTGATCTTTTGGTATGGTTCCGAGAACCTCATTTATGAGGTCGCCATGTGGGTCAAGAAGACCTACTCCAATTCCTTTTCGGATAAGCCCTGTGATGAGATGAAATAAAAACGTAGATTTCCCAGACCCGGTCTTCCCCACAATCGCTGTATGCCGTCTGAGATCAAGTTTCGAAAGAGAGAAAGGCTTGCGTTTAGGTTTGAGCGATCTTCCTACAAGGATCCCTGTCTTCCTTTCTGGCAAGAGCGACGGGAGTATTTTAAAGGACGACCTGGAAAGCTCAGGAATTGATACGCCTTCATGAGGCAGCACCACGATCCCAGCCAATTCTTCCAGCGAGAGCGTGGATGCAAACGCGAGCTTCCGTTCGTGGATATAGCGCAAGTTTCGTAAAATTTTCCCTATCTTGAAATCGTTGAATTCAGCAATCGTAAACTGTGCGAAACTCGTATATATCTCCCTTATCGCTCTTTCTTCCTGCTTTCCCTCGCAAACAAGCCGAATCGTAACCAGAAACCCAAGCTGAGAAAGCTTGCTTCTCGCTGCCTGCGATGCTGATTCTCGCCCGTGCCCCCGATGGTCTACTTTATCGCGGTCAGCCTCGGTAATGGGATGACTAGGCGTTCTTCGGATAAAAAGAAGCAATATCATCCGAAGCCAGAAATTTTCGTAAACAAAGCGGACGAATGCATCTTTGAACCGCCAACATCGTCGAAAGATGAGCCAGGAAGAGAGAGCGTCATTGATCGCGAGCGTATCCATCCCCTTCTTGCGCCAGACAAACGAGAGCGGCTTCCATACTATCTGGATCGCCCGTATTTCTGACTCTGCTGTCTTCTTCAAACTGGCAAAGAAATTCTGGCACGACTCATTCCAGGTTCTCTGTACCATGTCTGCGTTTTGCGAGTACCTGCGGATCGGAAAGATCGAAGCGCAACTGAGGGTAAGGTGCGAGATGCATGGGGCTTTCAAGAGCGATGCCCTATCCAGTCTTTCTTTGATGCTAACGCCAGGATAGTGAGCCTCGAAAAGATGCGTCACAAGGCTTTTATGCTTTTTCCTGCACCATACTGCGATTTCGATCTTTCTGCGGGTACTCCATATCTCGAAGGAAAACGTCTCGCCAAGAGCATGAAACGCAGAGAGGATTTGCTCCATCACGATGGGAGAACTTTTGCTCGGAAGACTTTCACTTGTTTGCGCAAATTCCACCGTGAGGAAACAGGTATCCTGTCGAGGCAGTCGTGGCATAAAGAGAAAAATAGGAAATTAAAGAGGCGTAGCCAATTTTCTGCGAAAATCCTCGCCTTTGACCTCAAGGATAAACCCACGGCACATTTCGTATATGCGGGATGTAATCCTGCCCGGCCTGGCTACAGACGAGCTTTGCAGGCTCGATTCATAGCTTGGGAGAGAAAAATTCGACGTGAAGAAGGTAGGAAGGGCATGATTCAAACGGTAATCCAGGATGGCAGTCATCATCTCGTTTTTCCATGCAGTCGTTTTGGTAGCACCGAAATCGTCAATAAAGAGGCAGGGAATCGTGAGAAATTGCCTGATCCTGGCCTCTTCGCCAATGCCTGGATCATCGAAAGATTCACGGATTTTGCGGAAGATATGCTCTTCTGTCATAAAAATGCAGGATACCGCATATCTCCGAATGATCTCCTGGCAAACCGCACTCAAGAGATGGGTTTTGCCTCGCCCTGAGCCTTCTGACCAAAGATACATACCGCAACCAGCTTCTTGCATTTTCTGGAAGCAATCTAAGTAGCGGTTGACAGCAAGTTTTATTTCCTCCTGCCCCTCAAAAGAAAGCATCGTCTTTTTCCACCAATGTTTCGGTATCTGGGAAAACTCCATTGCTCGCTTGATCTCGACCCGTCGTTTCTCTTGCAAGGCATGGCACACAGCCGCACTCCGGCACCATTCACGAAACGCTCCTTCCCCTGCCTTGCAATCACAATATTTGGGGCCAACAAGCCCACAAAATGGATAGTAGATAGTATCAGGGAGAACACCCATGTCCTTACATTCCATGCAAGGCACCGAAATTTCAGTATTTTGAGAAGGCATAAAGATTTTAAGAAAAACTAACGAGTAGGGCTTACTCTGACAGGAGTGAATAACTGGCATACTTTGATATTCATGGCTTTCGCCAGCTTTTGACGGGTACTTGGATGAGGACGCACGATCTTATTGGTTTCAATATTGGAGATCGTTACTTTGTGGACACGAGACACTTCAGCAAGCCATTCTTGCGTCAAGCTATTTCGCTCGCGATAATACCGTACATGGTTTTGGATTTTCCACATATACAAAAAGGTAACATGAGGGTGATCTAAAAGTATACACAAACGAGATGATAATGTGTTCCTTTCTTTCCCGCAACTCTTTTCTCTTGACTTTCTAAGGCTTCACCGCTAAACTTTTTGCACAAACTTTACGGAAACGCAAAGAAAACGCTATCAAAACACAAACACAATCCTCTGCTTCTGCTTTTCTGAATGCAGATTTTGCTATTTTGGACTATAGAATCACAATAATACCACAAACCAATGCAAAAATTGCCCTATAAAAGAATTGGAGAGAAAGTAAAACTCGCCCGCGAGGAGATTGGTCTTGCTCAAGAAGCCATGAGCCAAAAACTCGGCTATAGGGACCGGCTCTGCCTATACAGAATCGAAATCGGCCAAAAATCCCCCTACCGAAAGCTTCAGAAAATCGCCCGTATCACAAAACGCCCGGTTTCCTGGTTTCTGGATGAAGACAAGGAGATGGATGCTCTGATTTGGAAGGCGCAACAATACGATGCTCTTGTCGAACAGTTACAGCGACTCCCATTATTGCGGTTTCCGCGCCATTACAGTGAGATGGACAGCCAGGAACTAGAGAATGAGCTTACTCGATTTGGGGTTGCAGCCTCGGATTTTCAGAAGCTATTCAAGTCATTACCGCACTGAAAGCGAAAAAGCGAAGCTAAAAATTAGGCAAGGAGCATAAAAGAGCAGTACGTGGACGATTTAGCTCCTGCCTCCCAGGAAAACACTCTGGCTTCTCCCTCGACTGCACTGGCGGAAGTGCAAAATTAAAACAGGGGCGAAGCATGGGCATGATGGACAGAGAATGGGAAAAGGATTCTATGCTAACCAACGCTTCGCCCTGCGCCACAATAGATAGGGCTATCAATATTTGATGATGTAGTTCACCGTCATATAGGGAGGACGGCTTTCACTGACTGAGTGAGGAAGCTTAGGATCTTTTTCACCAGCAGAGCCCGAAATTGCTGAGTCTGTGTCATTATGGGTGTGGTCTATATCCATATAAAAATTCTTTACCCAGTTGCCTGTACCCCAGTCATACTCTATAGGGAAAAAACGCGGCTCATTGGGGGGCTTCTGTAGGCACTCCGGCTTTGGGCACCTCATATCACAAAATGTGTTACGAACCCGACCATCACCCGTCACAAACATCATATAACGATGATCTTGTCCTAACTTATGGCTATGTTTTATATTATGCTCATGTTTTGGCAAATTTGCTATGCCCAAAATATGGTCGCCAATCGTTATGCCTCCTCCCGTTTCTCCTACTTTATCCTGCTCCAACCCCTTGAGAAATCTGCCGCTTAAATCCGGCACTCTGGGCTTTTCTCCTTCTTTCAAAAATTTCACTTTCTCAAGATGCTTGATAAGTTTCTGACACTCCTGCACTTTATTTTCAGGAATATCTTTTCCATTGCACAACAGCCATCCTTCCGGTGCTATTGTCCCGTAGTAAGCTAAAATCGTCCCTACCGGAACCTGGTTTGCTTGCAGGCGGGCTAACTCTTTTTCCAGTTTTTCCAGCCTTTCCAGAATAGGCGGCTGTTGCGGCTGTTTTTGAAGAGGCTGTTCTTTTTCCTGGGCAGAAAGAGGCATTGCAAAAAAAACAAATCCCAATACCAAGAGGATTGTGAAAACTATCCCTGGTTTTAGCATAACTCATTCCTTTCATTTGTGTAAACAAAGTAAACACCTGATTCAATAATTCATCCCAAAACATTCATTTGATCGAAGCTCCATTATACTACTACTACTACTACTACTTGCAACAGTTTTTTCCTCATTTCCTTATTTTTTTCATGATGAAACTTTAGATCTAAAGTATTGAAGAGAAGACGAGATTGTCCATCTTCTCTTGTGCAGTTTGACTACTTCGTAAAAGGAGCCAGTTTTTCGATGATTTCCGCACAATTCTGGAACCGCTCTGCTGGTATTTTTTGGAGCATTTTGAGGACAATTTCCGTAATCACAGACGGAATCTCTGGCCGAAGCTGACTGGGCGGCACAGGAACTTCCGTAATATGTTTTTCCAGAATATCAAACGAATTCTCGCCAGTAAAAGGATATTTTCCGGTTATCAATTTATAAAACAGGACTCCCATTCCGTAAATATCGCTTCGCAGATCAAGGTCGCTCCCCACGCACTGTTCAGGCGACATGAAAAGCGGGGTGCCGACCAGAAGGCTATCTGACTCTTTTTTGATGCTTGGATGCAGCTCGAAAAAAGAAAACCCTATTTTAATGAGGTCTTCCGCAGTAACGAAGATATGCTCTGGATTGATGTTAAGATAGATAATCCCTTTGAGATGCAGTGCTTCCATCCCTTTCGCTATCTGCAAACAATATTTCAAGGCTCTTTCCAGAGGAAACGCAGCACCTTCTTCTAGCATCTGCTTTAGAGACCGGCACTCCAAAAGCTCTCTGACAAGATAATGCTTCCTCAAGCCCTTGTCATAGCCGGAACCGTATACCCGCGCCAGATTCGGATGCTCGTATTCTTTCAGAAGTTCTGCGAGCTTCAAAGCGGTTTCTATTTTATATGATGGCATCCCGGTGAGGAATTCGAGAGCTACTTCTTGATTCGAAGAAACGACTTTGAAAGTATCTATCATCGTATCACGGCCAAGATATTCAAGGATCGTATAGCCATTGATCGAAGTCCCGACTTTCTTTTTCAGTCGCTCTTCCTTGATTCGATGCTCTTTTTTCCCTTTTTTGGTGGAAGTAATAGGCTTGTCTGCTTCTTGGAAAGAACTGAGGATTTCTTGCCCTGCTTTCCCGCTTGCCGGTTTTCTTTCTTCTACGAATGGCTCAATGATGTCGATATTGACGCTTTTACCGTTTTTGAGCTTGAGTTCAAAGGCAGTTCCTAACGGCAAATCTTCCGAACTTGCGATAAGGTACATTTGAATCATAGTTTTCTCCTTCCAGTGATTTTCGATAAGATTTATCAACTAAACAAGAAAAATTCCAGCTTGGCTCTCAGAAGAAATCACTCCTTGAGTTTGCCTTCGAGCCAATGGCGATCCATGAATTTATTGAACTTTCTTTTTCCTCGGAAGTTATCCTTCCGCAATACCTTCTCCCAGACCTGGCGAAAGACCGGTTCTTGCATTTTCTCGCGAAGGATAGCGTCCCATTCCAACTTTTGTTCTTTGGAAACGCATTTAGCGATATGGCCGGCGTACCATTCATCGAAATCAAGCCAGAAAAGTTGCTTGCACCAATGGAGAAGCCGGTAGTAACGTTTCTCGTCTTTTTCTTGGAGTTCCAAGAGATCGAAATTCGGATCAATAAGTATATCTTGGAATTCTTTTCCTTCCTGATGGATATGATCGAATCGGTTCTCGAAGTTCTGGAGAATAAGTATTTCCTGCGCTTTTCGCTCTCGGTAGTGTTCCAATGTCTGCACAATAGTACTGATAGCATTCAAGACGAGGGTAATGATCGCTACTATGGCAACCGCATCTTCCATAATTTTTTATATAAGCGCATATCAAAACTATTATACACTAACCGCTTGTAAATGGAAAGATTTTAAATCACAGGGGAAAAGAAGCTTTTGTATTTCTTCAAGAATCGTCTGGGTTCCATTGTCTCCAAATTTTTCTACGATTCTCTTCTGGCTGAGAACGAGTTCCGGCCAGCTATCGCTTGCGGCGAGAAATTTTTCTACTTTCTCTCTCAAAAAGCTCTGATCTTTCCGGCTGTACTCCGAGATTTTGATCATTGCCAACACGATTTTGATCATTTCTTCTTCATCGAGACATCCCTTGAAATCAAGCTCATAGAGTTCCTTCCATTGGAAAGAATGTTTTATGGCATTATTTTGGATAAAAGTTTCAAGATCTTTCCAGTTGGAATCGCTTTGGGGTGGAAGGCAGAATATCGGTACTTTGTCGAAAGCATCATAAAAAATCTCGATCCCAGGTGTTGTCAACAAAGCCTGAGAGCGATAGAGTTCTTCCAACATAGCCTTTCGGCCTAGCATCCGAAACGCAAGACGATTATCTTCTCCGAATTTTTCTCGACACATCTGCATCACTCGTTCAAGGCCAGTGACCAGGATATTTTCGAAGCGGCTTTGAAGAAGCGGCAAGATCGCCTTGAGAATCACGAAAGGGTACTGGCTGTTAGAGCCGACTTGGATGAAGGGGCACTCCATTCCGCCAAAATTCACGATTACCTGGTCTCTTTTCGGAAGCCGAGAAAAGCTATCACTCCTGATCGGGCCTACGAGTCGGGCATTTTTCAGTCCATATTCTTGAATCTTCGGTTCCACCCTCCCGAAAAATTCCTGGCAGAAATAGCTCGTAGCGTGTTCTACATATTCCGGGCGTTTGGGCCAGAACCAGAGCAAAGTATCTATCAGATAATAGGGACATCCCACTAGTCTTGCCAAATCTCCGAGGGAGAAATCCATGACATTGATAAAAAGATCCGCTCTTTGGAGAAGGGATAATATTTTTTTTCGGCCGCTGTGACCGAGATTGTGGATTTCATCGAACGAGTGGAGCCGGGCCAAATCCAAAGCAACTCCACTGCCAAAGAATATTTTATGAACATCGGAAAGTGATTCCGAAACCGCAAGCATTTTAGAAACTGGCCCGAATCCAAAAGCCTGGGCTGTAAACACGATGGTTTTCAAACTTTATCTCCTTTTATTTTTTTTTTCTCCAATCCTGAATAGATAATGCGTTCGTATTCATCCACGAAATCCTTGATTTTAGGATCTAAAACATGGATATAGATTTCCGTGGTGGCAAGACTGCTGTGGCCGAGTTCTTTTTGCACCAGCCGGAGGAACTGCCCTGCCATGTGGCTGGCTAGGCTGTGTCTTCCGCTATGAGGAGTAGGGTGTTTGCTGATATTCCCACGTGCAATTGCCCGCTTGAACGCTTTTCTGAGCCCTTCAGCAGTCATGAATGTTTTGCTTGGGCGTGAGTAGAAAAAAGGCGCATGCCTATCAATCGGATCGCCTTGTAACTTTTTCCATGCCAGATATTCCCGCAGATATTGCGAAAAAATCGGGCCGATATACACGTCTCTGGGTTTACTGAATTTTGTTTCCCGAAGATCAAGGCATGAGATATCCCCATCCAGATAAATCTGCCCGCACTCCAAAAAAGCAGATTCGGAGATCCGGAGTCCCCAAAACGAGGTATTGAAAATCATCCATTCGATCATAGTGGCTCTGTGTCCGGTTTTGAGAGATTCCAGCCTCGCCTCTTCGTTGGCGAGCATGATCCTCGAAATTTCATCTTCCGTGAGAACCTGGTGCAGCCTTACCTCCCAACGCTTTTTTAGTTCTTTTAACATGAGAAAAACAAACTCAAGAGATAAGGGCTTCTATTGTGGAATCCTTGTAGCATCGAAATTCGGAAAGATTTCTTGGAAACTGGCAAGAAAATTTTTCGAGGAGATGGAAAAAGAGGATGTTCGAGAGAAAAGCCCTAAAAATGTGAGAATTTGCCCCAAATGAGAAAGGAGAAAAGTTTGCATAACTCATGTAATAACAACAAATTATATTATATAGCCTGGAATTCTTATTGCAAGCAAATTTTTTTTCTGATAGGATGAAAGTATATTCTATCCTTATCCCGATGGATACTATCGCATTTATCGAAGAAAAATACGGAAACCAAAAGAGAGCGAATGGTGCGTTTACCACGACCCATCTCTATGCTGTGCGTGACATTCTGGATCGAGAAGGGATTAAAGACGAAGACATCCTAGATGCTGCTCTCCTACATGATATGATTGAGGATTTCCCTGAGATCTCAAGAGAAGAGCTTTCAAAGAACTTCGGGAAGAAAGTGGCGGAAATCGTGGAACTCGTTTCCAAAGACCCTGACTGGAATACTCCATATTGCAAGATGAAAAGCAATCTGGATGCTATGGAGCATATCGCATGGGAATGCCCGGAAGCGATTCTCATCAAAATGGCGGATCGCCTCCATAATCTTTGGACTTTAGATGGATTTTCTCTGGAGAAGCAAAGAGAATACCTTGAGGAAACAAAAGAGCTTTTGATCCCGATGTTCGAAAGGATCTTGCATCAGGAAGAAAACAAAAAAATCAAAAAATACATGCAAAGCCTGCTACAAAAGCTTATACAAGAAGTCCATGAGCAAGAAAAGAAATCGAAGGAGACAAAAGAAAGAGTTTCGCGAGAAAAGAAATCGAAGGAGACAAAAGAAAGAGCTTTGCAAGAAAAGCCCGATACCTCTCTGCACAACAAAAAACCAGGAATCATGATCTATGAGGGATGGGCGGGAATAGAGAAAGTGTATCTGGAAGTTTTAAAGGAAGCACAAAAAAACGGAGAGAAAATCCTGGCTTTTGAAAGCGGTACCGATATAGAGAAACTGAACAATGAGTTCGTCTCTCAATATATCCAGGAAAGGATTGAAAAAAAAATTATAGCTTACGTCATTACACCGAATGATCAAGAAGATCGGGCATACCAAAAAATGTATGAAGGAAAGTATACATTTATCCGCTTACTTCCTGAATTTCCCCTCGGAGCAAACATCAATATTGTAGGCGACCTCGTGATGTCCTTCACCGTTCATCCCCCTCAAGGAACTATTCGGCGGGATAAGGAAGAAGCAAAGTCCCAGAAGGCTATTTTTTGGAAACTTTGGAAAAGTAATTTTAATCATAGCTTATTCATTTTGAATAAATTATGATTTTAAAAGAGGAAAAATTTAATCCGCTGACTTCTCCCAGTACGTCATCTTCCTTCTTTTTTGGTCTAATTTTGACATGCTTGGGAATGTAACGCTCGTAAGCCGAATCTGACGAAGAAGATTGAGAACCTCATCCATATTCTGAGAGTCTCGAATAATGGGCAGAACTACATCGGTTCCCAAGGTGGATTTCAAAGGAATAGACATGGATTCGGTCTTTTTGAGGACAAATCCTGTGGATTCCTTTTCCTTGACATCTGTCCCATTTCTGGGAGTATATCGAAGCTGGTACGGAAACCCTTCTTTCTGCTCACATGTCCAGTTGGATAGAAGCATGTTTTGGTGCTGACCTAAAAGGATTTTTCTCTGCTCCAGAATATGAGCGGTTTTCACATTCCCTATTCTGTAAAAACCTGGCTCCATATTGGGATCTGGAATATCTTCTATGAGAGCACCACCAGGGATCAAAATATCCCGAAATTTCGTATAAATCTGGCGACGGGTTTCTACCATTTTTTGAGCGGATTCCGGGTTCACAAACTCAGCACTTACATACCAGATAAGGAACATAGCATCAAACATTTCAGAGACATCCACAGTGAGAATGTCTCCAGGGAGATATTCGATTTTCACCCCATCTGCCTCAAATCCATTACTATTGTAGAGCTTCTGGATTTTATTCTTCGTCTGCTCGACATGGCTTTCGATCAAATCATTGAAGGTAATTTTCTTGACACCCATTTTTTTTGCAAGAGCGATATACACTTCTGAAAGCCTACCCTGTCCGCATCCGACCACGATGATCCTGTCTGTTCGTGATTTTTCTGGAATGGACTGCTCTATCTTCGTTCGAATATAGGAGAAATACTCGGTAAGCTTTACGGAATCCGTGAAATTATGAAGCCTGGCGTATTCCTCCATATCAATCCGATACGACTCTTCCGTAAGTTTTTTGAATTCCTGGTAGGAAATCGCCTGCCGTTTCCCAAAAATTTTGTCGCACGCTTCCACCAAGGCATCGTAATTGAGATACGGGTTGTCATCTGCAACATGAAGCGATTTTTGTTTCTCCAATGATAGTTTCGGGGTTTCTGTCATAAGGTGAGAAAAAAGCGCATGGATAATACCGAGAAACAAGAGAAAGTCAAGGGAATCTATGATATATTAGATTATAATAGATTTTGAAGACTTTGTAAAGAAAATCAAAGTTTTGCTGGTAACGGGAAAAATTTTCAAAAAAGAAACTTGCTATGAAATTGAGAAGTTGATATAGTATAACTTGTTTCCAATTCATCACTTATGGAAACTTTCTGCTCTCTCCACACTTTTGTCCTTTCCTTGTAAATAAGCCATTTTAATAGTTTCTTCATAAAACCTTCATTCCGATTTCTTCTCACAAATACTTTCTTCTCATCTGATGGAAAATCCCTATAAAACCGCTCTAAATAAAGCTTCTCCAGCTTTTTTTCATGCTCTTAAAAAGTTTGTTGGAGTGATGAACAAGAAACATTCTCGTACCGCTCCATGGGAAGTGAGGCTTCACCAAATCTTAACTCCATTAGAGATTGCTGAGATTTTGCTAGTGAACTACTTTGAGAGAGAACAGGCGATAAAAACAGGCAAGCGTCCAGCAGTTATAGACTGGATGATTTTCAATACCTCGCTGTGGGGGCTTCGAATAAGCGAATCAGTGAACCTTCTTTGCGGACAGGTTCATTTGATGCCGATTGTAGAAAAAAATCAGACTTCTCAGACAAACGGACATTTGACCCAACCAGTTCTTGATCTTTTGAAAACTCTTATGAAAGAAGGGAAGCCGGAATTAGCGCACAGCATCAAGAGGTTTTTATATGAGCTTGCGGTGAAGGAAAAGGAAGAAATAACTTCCCACATTGATTTGAAGAAAACCAAGTACGGGATGCCAAGAGACGTGTATATCGGCCCGCTTTTTGCCAAATTTTTACAAGAATACTTAGAATGGAAGAAAGCAGCAGACGAACCTGTAGCACCGGATTCCCCTTTCTTTTTCTGCCCGTACAGTAAAGAGAATAATACCGGGTTTTACACCCCGCAGGGACTCAGAAAATCATTCAAGCGTGCAGTTGAGAAATCAGGGCTTTTCAAAGGAGCGACTCCTCATTGTGGAAGGCATATACTCGCTTCACAAATGGCAACGAAAGATATAAAGCGTACACAAAAACAGCTTGGGCATCGAAATCTTGCAACAACCAATATCTACACGCATTTGTTAGACTCTAAAAACAAGGAATTCGTCTCAACTTACGAAAAGATACTGTATGCGGGTTTAGAAACGATTGTATCAACATGATGAGATGGAAAGTATAAATTTTAATCTTTTGGAGGGAAAAAATGGTCTATGGAAAGTATAAATTTTAATCTTTTGGAGGGAAAAAATGGTCTATGAATTAGCTCAATGGTTTCAGAAGAAAGCCGGCGGTTGTTGGAATTCTTGGATACAGCGTGGTTTCTTTGGTAAGATATTCTTTTGTCCACTGATATTGTTTTCGATTCTTTGTCTCTTTATAAGCCTTGTCCTGTTCGCTGCCTCTTTTATGACAATCCTTGAGAATATCGCCAGAAGCTTATTCTTTTTCTTCAAAAAAAAATTATCCCAAGCAGGCTTTATTGGAAAAATATTCTATCTTCCTTTTTTTATTGGTTCGATAGTGTTTTGTATCGTGGTTATTGCTTTTTCGTTAGGCGCGGCCTTGCCATTTAAGGAGAGATAGCATGAGATTAATGTTATTCTGGATAACATTGTTTTTGATATTTGCATTGATTATAGCAGGATGCGGGGAAAGTAATTATATCGGAGGATCATTGGTATTTTCCCGTGAAAAGCAGTGTTTTCAAATAAAGTGGGGGGTAAAACCTGTAGGACGTGAAGTTACGGTAGAGATTCTCTATCATGGACAATCAATTAAGACTGTTCATGTGAGAGATGGAGATGTAACTTTGTTGCCAGAGTGCGATGATCCGAGAAAAGGATTGGATATTTCTTGTCAGAGTAAGGGTTATTGGAAAAATATTAAACTATATTGATTTTAATCAAATAAATTTTTTTAAACATCATAAATGAGCTATTTTTAGGATAAATATAAAACATGAAACCACAACAATTCGATGAAAAAATAACAACGGATAAAAGCGAAGTGAAACAATTCGATCAAATGGTTGATTTTGTTACCAATCAAAAGCTACTCTATGCATTCTTGAAGGGCGCGCGTTTTGTAAACTGGTTTGTTATGCTGATTCTTTTTATTCCCGGGCTTGTATTTTTTTGCGCAGGCAGTATCATCGGCATTTTGATGGGAAGTTTTTACGCAGGCGTAAAAGCTTTTTTGAAAGGAAAGCTCTCCGTAGACATCCCCATGGAATAGCTTTACAAAAGAAAGGCGAATCGTAGAAAACCAAGCTAAAAGAATCGAATACCAACTTGATAATGGCGTTCTTATTCAATATCTATCTTATCTAATCATCTTCTTAGGAAAATCGTTTTTAAGTAACCAGGATTTGCTAGACAAAATTTTAAAAAAAATAGGAGAAATCGTCACCCTTTTTATTCTTGCTGTGCTTCTATCTGCTATTTTGATTATCTGCAATGTAAAATATGAAGGAGCAATTAGTATTAGTGTCTTGTTGTTCCTTTTATTCTCTATTGGAACTTTAATAGATTGGTAAAATTAATCTTATTCTATAGGCAGAGTATAGGAGAAAAAGCCGTAGCAATGGTATTACTTAGTTTAGTTTAGCATTTCTATGACTGGCAAGTTTAGTATTTTCTCTGGAAAATCAGAAAAGAAAAATTTTTTTCCCGGATATTATTTGATGAAAGGAGATAATTGTGGCAACTCAGCGTCCTACTCCCATTCTTTGTATGAAATGTAACACTGTATTTCCCTTAGAACTTTGTTTATTGCAAGATTCTTGCCCTAATTGTGGTTTCTCTTTACAAGAGAATGCTAATCGAACTGGACGACAGCTTATAACTATAAAAAATTGTATTGTATATTATAAATATGTAGGAAAACTAATCTTAGATTTTGCTGAAATAGTAGATAACTATCCCTTTACTTCATCCTTTGACGATGTTTTCGATATACCAAAAAAAATACAAAAATGTAAATATTTGAAAGAATATAAATATTCCTCTATAGATATTACTGTCCTTAAAGAATGTATCACTATCGTTAAATCTTTTCATCAAGCAGGAATTAATATTGCACGAAGTTTAGATGCTACCCATGGGCAATTGATATACGATTTTATTCCAGAAGACTTTGAATTTCTGGAAGAAAAACTTCAAAATGCTGTTCCTTATTCAGGGCTATTTTCCTCTGGATTTAAAATTCAATTTGTTAAAAATAATTTTCCTCAAAGTGTTGTTTTTGATACGGAAACATACCATAAACTTTCTGTTCTTTTACATAACCTTTTTTCAACTGGTTATTTGCAGGCACGTGAAATTATTAGTGTGAACCCTAATCTTGTGAGAGAAATCACAGCCAAGTTATGGGATGTTACGGGCGATAGTATTAATAGTAAATGCCAGGCCTCAACTACTTATCAAGACCCAGGAGAGATGGTAAACAAACAAGAAAAATACCTGGCTGAACGAGAAACTCTTGATAAAAAATTACATGATCTCTCCAGCAAAAGAGACTCTCTTGAAAAAGAATTGGACTCTTTTTCTGAAAATGAGGATAGCCAAAATGAGTTAGAAAACAGCGAAATTATGGCTAGAGCTAATGTAATCGTGTCTGAGCTTGAAAGGATATCCTCTGAAGAAGCAACTATTTGGGCCAAGCTTAAAGAAATTCAAGCTGAAATTGATATACTTGATACTCAAATAGACGCTACAAATAAGTCCAACTCTGATAATCTAATATCTCAAATGGACACACATATTGCGAAAATGAAGTCTCTTCAGTCTTAATTGGACTAGAAAGGACTGAAACCCTCTAAAACGAATGCAATGCTTTCTAAATAAGGAGGATAAAGTATTATGAAAAGAATTTTCTATTTCGCTTTGATACTTTGTTTGTTGTTATCCTACGATATTAATTAACTATATGCAGAAATATCAGGTGAATAGCCCACGATTGTATACTACTGGATTGTTCTGATTTATTTTGAGTTACGACAAAATTTCAGGAGAAAAACATGAATCAAAAACCAGAAAAAAGTGTAGGAGTATTAGAAAAAGTTGACAATATGTTCAGCAAAGCTGCAGACAAGTTAGAAAAATTTGGGGGAAAGCTTGATAATACCTTGGATAAAGTTGAAAACTGCCAACAAAAGGTTATCAAAGGCATAATGACAGTCGAAAGAGTCATAAAAATAATTGTAAAATCTTTAATAGAGGCTTTTCTGGCAGCTTTTGGAGTAGGATCAGTTTTGTATGTACTTGGAGTTCGTAGCCCAGTTTGTTTCTGCATTGTCTTGGGTATAATAGCTGTCGGTACTTTCATTTGGAATTTATTGGGAGAGTAGTTGATCAAAGTTAGTCTATTATATTATTGTATTGTTAAAGAAAGTAAAGTGCTATGAAAAGAATTTTTTGTTTAGCGTTGATACTTTGTCTGTTGTTGTCCTGCCATATTTCTGCCGATATTAACTATAGCCAAAGGAGTGTATTAAAAAGTTTTGTCTCTCAGTCAGCCAAGATGATTGCTTTTTTTGCTCATCCGACTGCGGACTATGAAAGCTCATCTGTTACGGTAGAAGACAATAAGGCGACTCTCTCTATCACCTATCGCTCCAACTGGACAAAAAAGTATTTTTATATGGATATTGTTGTATCTGTAGATGAAAATACCGCTTTAATAGATGATATATATGTCAAACAAGATGGTGCTTTCATACCCGCTTTTTCTGCTATAACGGCTTTCAAGGAAATTATTACGGAATTGCTAAAAGAAGAGAATTCTTCGGATGATAAACAAAAAAATCAAATCTTAGAAACACTTAGAGAAAAATGGGAATCTTTGGATGGGCAACAATTGTGTTTTTTGATTTTGCTTTATTATTGGATAGATAAAGGAGATCGAAACATGTTTCAGAGGGAAGAATAACTTCTTTAAGGTAAACAAAGGCTCAGGCAAGACCTGAGCCTTTTGTTTTTCCTGCCTTTCCGAATCGAGGCAGGTTTCTGCCACGGTTGATAATTAATACCTGGATTTAGTAGTCAATCCCAGGCACGGCTTCGAGAAATTCCAGCCCTTCGATGAGTTGGCTATAAGGCGGTTTACCAGCCTGCCAGCGTTCCTGTTCCGCTTCGGCAAAGCGGGTATCGCCTTCGAAATCATCGGGAACCTGCCGATAAGAGCGTTGCAGTTCTTTCTGTTCGATCCGATTTTTCAAGTGTCGCCATTCTTCGGAAGTGGCTGGCTCAATGGGGTCGTCTGGATCGGAGAACAGACATTCTGCTATCCGCAGAAGATTTTTTTGCCAGGCAGGATTGTTGATCCTGTAATCCATGGGAAGCCAGAAGATGGTTGCCTTTTGTTTTTGTTTTTCCTCAAAGGTCGAAAGCATCCGACGGATCAGTCGGTAGCATTCCTGTCTTGTTGGATGGCGTAAAATTGCCAGTAGCTTGGTGCGAATCTCTCCCCACTGTTCATAACGATAGTAGGGACGGAGTTTCCAGGCCAAGGCTTTGATCAGATTGATTTGCCTCTGACTGGGCGCATTTGCTGCTGTGCTTGCGTATATCAGGCAGTTCATAGATTAAAAAGTTAGAATGTAAAATAACGAAAACCGTGACAGGCATCCCTTCGTCATGGAATCAGAAGGGAATGCTAAATTTTACAAATTTTCGTCAGCATTTTCCATGCTTATTTAGGAACTGTCTGAAAAAAATTATAAAAAATTATAAAATTTTTCTCGCAAATGGTTTTGATAAGAGATTATAATAGCGTATCAGCTTCGAAATCAGGAGAAGTTGGTAAAATCTTCTACTTTTTAACCCATCTTTTTATGATCCAATATATATTGGGGTTTTTGCTAGTATTCTTTCTCCTCGCTCTTTTACTCTGGACATTCCAGATGGAGAAGAAACTGCAACGGTGGAGGAAACAAAGCCGTACACCCGCCAAGATGATCTGGAAGGGGCAGGACGGCAAATGGAAATCTTTACGAATCAGGGCTTCGTTCTCTGATCTTTTGAATTTTGCTCAAAATTCAAGAGAGTAAAGGTGCAAGGAGGGTTTTTATCACCCTCCTTTCTCATTTTTAGGATCATAAGCAAGGCTGCAGTACCTCGGTTATTTCCTTCCTACATAGAAAAGCATTCCACGATACTTTGCATCGCTTCTTCAGGCACGGAAGACAGCTTCTTGATGTTGTAGAATTCAATCGCTACTTCTCCACCACAGTAGAAATAAAGATCTTCCTTTTCTAAAGAAGCTCCGGGATAATACTCGCTGAGGTGTTTGCGTACCATTTTTTTTGCTTGTTTCATGGAAAACGCCTTGAGAAATAAAGGGAAATGTTGTTCGTATTCGCCGCTAATGAAGATCAGTTCGGCGAAGTAGAGGTCGGGTTTTTCTTGGGAAGCATTTGGTGTGATTGGTTCGGGAGTATTCATATAGAAATACATAAAAAAAATAAAATAGACATTTATTTTAAATCATATAAAAATTTATAACCGAGAATTTACTGAGGTTTTCCACATTTAGGGCAATGATCATAGTTGTCGTGATCATAAAAATACTTACAAGATGCGCATGGGAAAACTCCAATTCCAGCCAAATCAGCCTCTATGAAAGCTTCCGGGTGTACCCAATCCACCATCTCGAACACATATTCTGCCAGTACCTCGTTACCGCCACACATATCAAAAAAATCCTGGTATGTATATTCATCATCGGATAATTCAGGAACATAACAGCCCCCTTTTTTTCAGGAAATTTTTATAATTTTTATAAACGCATCCCTGTTGAAAAAATTCTTTTCGATAGGGGCCGTCTTTTTTCTTTCTGCCAATTGTTGTATAAGTCATAGGGAAAAAAATTAAGAAATAAACATTGAATACCACAGTATATCTTGAATCAGGGAGGGTATCGTCAAGATACCCTCCTTAATGGTCGATCTTCCGCTCTTGCCACTCCATTGGTTAGGATTTCAACTCTCAAACCTGAAAATCATTTTTTTTGATTTATGCTGGATTCCATTTCGTTTTCGAGTTATGTTGGACGGGACATCTGTGAAATCTCAATCTGTCCGCTCATATTCGAGGCAGCATGGTTTGTAGGCATTTCCTGTGTCTTCGGTCTTTTCATATTTTTGGGAATTTTCATCCCAATCCCAGTGGAGATATATATAAAAATACCAGCTTTTGGTATTGTGAATGGCTCTGTCATTAGAAATAATCTACCACCACAATCCAGCGTCCGATCATTTCTTTGCCACGGAAATCGTCGAGAGTCGCTTCAATGCATTTGTCGGAATCAAAGGCTTCTATCTCTGGATATTTTTTCTGTAACGCATAGAAGAGTTTATGCGTTACGATCATGGCATCGTCTTCGTAGCCTAATTTGGGATAATTATCTCTTTTGTAAGGATTCAGGGGCTTTAGGCCAGCCTTCTTCCAGCCTTCTTCGATGTCGAGATCGTGTAGAGTCTGAGTCAGGATTCCCGAGTAGCCCCCGCCGATGATGAAATCTTCTGCTTTACCTGAGCCAAAATAGCCCTCGTCAACAAATTTTTCATCCAGCAATACTTTTTCAGCATGGGATCGAGCTTCCTGGCTAGTGTTTGCAACTTTTTTATTGAAAATGATGAAATATAGGGTATACATATAAAAAATAGGTTAGTAAATGAGGAAAGAGGAACCGTCTTACGCAAGGTAAAAACGGTTCATTGCGGAGGCTTCATTTTTCCGCTCTCGCCACTCCATCCGAGACCTTGCTTTCTCCCCAGGTGATGGTAGAGCGAATTTTGCCGTCAGTGCGCAACTTTGTCATTTTAATTGCGCATTGTAACATATCTTCGTTTACGCCGAAATTTCCTGCAATTTCTTTGGTTTCCACATCCTCTCCATCGGCGATGAATTTATTGACACGCTCTTTGGCGAGCATGAGGTTGAAGACGTTCGTGTCGAAACTGCCCTCAGAGGAAAGGCAGTAAACCTGAGTATGGTTTTTGGCATTGAGGCGGATGGCACGGAAGAAATATTGAGAAAGTTGAGCGTAATTCCATGGATAGCTGTCGGTTATGACAAAATTTGCCTCCGGGATATTGATACCAGCCTTGAGAACGCCAATCGTGGAGACGAGTACCTGGCTGTCTCCCTGGCGGAATTGCGCAATGAGCTTGTTTCGGTTGCTGATCGAAAGCTCGCTTTCCAGATGGATGACCTTAAATTCGCGGGCGAGTACCTGGACGTATTTGTAGCTCGTGGCTTTCCAGGGTGAGCCGAACATGATCTTCTTGCCAGGATTGGCGCGGATGATTTCGATGACCTTGCTCATCTTGGAAGTGATTTCCGGCCCATCGTATTGAGGAAAAGTCCAGGGATTGCTGGCACCCTGAAGCAGGGCGACGATCTGGCGCATTATGACGAGCATCTTGGAGACTTTTCCATCGTGGTCTTTCTCGTACATTTTCTGAACGACACGCACGAATTCGTCGAAGATATATTCGTAAACCTTGATTTCCGATGAGTTCATGGGAACGGTGATCTGCTCGATGTCGTAGGTTACGCCTTTGGGCTTGATTTCATTGAAGCGGCGGCGTAAGCGAACGGTTTTGAGCAGGTTTTCGAGGGCGGTCTTGTTGTAAAGCTCCTGGTTGGTCTTGCTGGCACCGAATACCGTGGTTTTCTTGGGCGAGAAGTTTTTGCGGAAGATGGCATTTCCGCCATGAGCGGGATAAGGAAGATGGTAGATTGGATTGGGCTTGCTGACATAATCCTTTTCGATTCGGTCATATTCCAGAATCTCCGGAACTTCGCAAAGCATGGACGGAGAGTTGTTCAGGAGCAGGGCAAGCTGAGGATAGGCTTCCGAAGCATTATTGCGAGTGAAAGTACCAGTAAGAATCAGCTTGTTTGGAATCTTTCTGGCGATTGAGCTTACTGCCTTAGCCCGACAGCCACTTCCGTTCTTGATGTTGTCGCTTTCATCCAGGATCAGATTATGGAACCGAATTTTCTTAAGGCGTTTGTAGTATTTGGGAAGCCGTTCCAGAGAGATGAGGACGTAATCTTTTGTCTGGCAATCTGCGAGATCAAGAAAAGAGTCGATGATCTGGTAATTTTTTTCGCCGACGCCGGTGAATTCTTCCTGCCAGGTCTTGCGGATCAAGAGGGACGGAGCGACCACGATAGTCTTGCCTGTTTTCATCTTGCTCCAGGCAATGGCAGACAAGGTCTTGCCAGTACCCATTTCCCAGTTGAGCAGGGCGCATGGCTTTTGCAAGGCTTTGGCGATGTCTTCCACCTGGTGGGGAAGCAGTTGTTTATCGCCGAGCTGCATGGACTGGAGCCGGGTTTGTATAGAGTCAGGAACTGCCAGCGAGGAGATGTCAGCCCGCAGATGGCAGACTTCGCGATGCTTTCTTTGGAGATAGCGTTTTGCCGAGAAATTCTTGAATTCGATGGAAACGCATTTCTTTTTGGTGTAGTAGAAGAGGGCGGTTGTCTTCATTTGCGAAAGGCTACGTTGGAAAGAATCCCATTCCTCTTGCCAGTATTGGGCATAGATCAGCTTGTTCAGGCTCCATTCCGTGGCGATTCCTTTCTGGCGTAAGGCCAAAAGCGCACTGCGGGAATAAGGTTTCAGCTTGATCTTGTTTTGGGTTTTGACCAGGCGAATCATGTCTTTCGATTTTTTCACGCCCAGCCATCGTTTCATTCGCGATAGCAATTTCTCCAAAGTCGGCCTTTTCTCTAGCCATTCCGCCCAATCCATATTCTCTGGCTTCGTAGCCTTCTCGATTTCGCTTCTTTTCGACTCGGCTTTTTCGAGCAGTCTGGGTCTTGTGCGCTTGAGTTCATAGAGGTATTTCCGGTATTGGTACTCTGAATCTTGTTTTTTGTCGAGTTCCGCTCTTTCTTCGAAATAATAGCGGTATTTCTGCTGCGCCTGATAATGTAACGCCAGCTTTTTGTTCTGGCGAAATTGCTGGTAGGTTTCTGAATTACGCCAGTTTACGAGGGCTTCTTCATACATGCCGATAAAAGCATCGTATTCCAGCTTTTCATCGGGGATGGCTTTCTGATAGCCCAGAATCTTGGTAGGGAAATTCTTGACGCCGACAGAAGCGAACAAGTCATTCGGAAGACGCACTTCGAAAATCTTGACCAGATTTTTTTCGATGAAAGCCTTCACTTTACCGCATCGCAATTCATCGTTGAGCCAGGTTTCCGGGCAGACGAATGCCAGGAATCCTCCTTCTTTGAGATAAGAATGGCAGGCATGGATATAGAAATCCTGCGACAAGATTTTGCCGGAACTGCTGCTCAATTCATGGTGCTCGTTCTCCCATAGAAGATTGAAGGGCGGATTGCCGATGATGTAATCCTGCGGTGGAAGATCGTTCATATAGCGGATGTCTCTATTCTGAATACGGGCATTGGGATAAAGCTTTTGTGCGATTTCGCAGGCATTGTCTTCCAACTCGACCCCGTAGACTTCGCAATCATCGAGATAGTTGAAGAACGATCCCATGCCACAGCAAAGATCCGCCACATTCTTTTTCGGCTCGATTTCCAGCATCTCGACGATGAGCCTGGCAGTCGCTGAAGGGGTGAAAAATTGTCCACATTCGTATTCTTGTTTTGCCTGGGTATAGTCGTGGAAATTCCCGAAATCCTTGAATTCCATGCCATGCAAGCCTCCGATTCCGGTATAGTTCTGGTAGATGAACTCTGGATCGGAGGATGTGAGAGCGGACTCGTTATGGCTTTTGCGCTCGTCCACAGAGCCGCAGAATTGAGGAGCGTCGTAGAAGACACGCACCTCGTAGTCCGAGATATGCCGCCTGATTTCCGGTTCTTTGGGGAGAAGCACTGTATTTGCTGATGGATGGACTTCGGGTTGCTTGATTTCTTGAACGACAACAGGCGGATGATAGTCGAACAGGTTGAGTTGAAGCTGCATAGGAAAATTGGTAAAAAGGTAAAGCAAACTCAGTGATTTATTCGCTTTGAATAGCGGGAATGGATACGCTCCAGAAGTTTTTTGATTTCCCGGCTCGCTTCATATTTACTGAGTTGGGGGATGAGTTTGAAGCAAAAGTTCTTCATCTCTTCTGAATGGGAAAAAGCCTTTTCCGCGAGAGCTATATAAAAAAGCTTTTGTCTGGTGGTGATCGGTGGGCCTTTGGTTTGAATGGCAAAATGTTTCATGATGTGAAAAAATAAAAAATATCGCGCCATTCTTCCGAATGGCTTTCGTTAGGTGCAACACACGGATTCGATTCTGAAACCTTGCATTGCCAAATCGTCGTAGCTTATCTCCTTCCTGCAATTCGGGCAATGATAACGATCCGGGGTTTTCAGACAATGGCTGTCTATAGAGCCGCTGAACATAGTCTGAAGATCGTACTCATACACGATGGTGCAGTCGTGATGGACGTGTATGACCTTTGTCTTTTGTTGGCAATGGGGGCATTTAAAGGTTGTGTTAGGCATAGTGAAGTAAAGTTAGAAAATAAAAGCGTCACTCGTTTTCAGACGCGCCTCTGCCACAACGAGGGCAGTAATCCATAGTTTGTGCGTCATAAAGGAAAGAGCAGGATTCGCAAGGAAAAACGCCAATATCGGCGATATCGGACTCTGGACGTTGCCAGTCTCCTGATTTGAATCCTTCATCATTACCGATGTTTTCGACGGTTTTCATGGGATAGAAGGTTAAAGATAAAACGGCCCATTCCTCGAATGAGAGAAATGGGCCTGAAAACTAGATAAAACAGGGAAAGAACCTATTGCGATTGAATCTTCATGTTTTCGATCTGTCTTAGCGCAAGATCACAGGCTTTTTCTGCCCGTGTGATCGAATCTTCCCATTTATCGAGGAAAACTAACGCTCGAATTCGCGCGATGATGGTGGGAATAAGGCTCGCAGGAATTTGCTTTTTTTCCTGCATTGTGGTATGGTTTGTCATGATGAAACAAATTAAGGGATAAAAAGAGAAAAGCCGGTTGACGCCGGCTTTTTGGCTATTGCTGTTTGCCAGCAGGCAAAGCAGGCAAAGCAGGATGGCGGGTTTCTTCCAGAAACCTCAGGAAAACCGGAGTGATTACTTCTGCCTGGAATTCCTTTGGCATGGGCGCATCGGTTATGGTGAACAGGGGCACGAACTTGGCACCGAAGCGGCTGTTTTCCTGTTCTACGCTGATCTTTGTTATGAACTCGTAGAGCTGCTTGCCCTTGGCCTGAGCCTGGTTCAAAAAGCTTCTTGCCCTTTTGAATCCTAACCCGCCGATCCTGATGAATACAGGTCTGCTATCCTCCGGAGTCAATGCCAGGAAATAATATTGGGTCTTGGCATTCTGATTGTTCATTCGGTTCTTCCATACCTCGCTTTCTTCCAAAGGCTCTTCGGCGATCTTTTCCCCGGTTTTGGTATTGAGATGAAGGAGAACCTTCATGTCGTTGGAAAGATAAGCAGGATATTTGGAAATCCCATCTCCTGTCCAGACTCGGAATTCTTTTCTGACGCCGAGGAGGATGACTTCGACGAAATCGGAAACTTCGCCGGTGAGGGTGTGCAAGATTTTTCCGGGCGTTCCTTTGTTTTCAGCAGAGACGTTGCTGGAGGTCTGAAGGATCTTGAGCTGGCCGTATTCGATATCTTGTTTATCGAGAAGTTCGTAAGAATTGATTGTGGCGTTTTGCATAGTGATAAAGGTAAGAAAATAAACGAGACTTTCTTGCAGCAAATCAAGGTGGTGCATGGGCGTAGTTCATAGTCAAGGTAAGAAAAAAAATAAAAGCATCCTTTTGGGGCTTATTATTTGAAAATTTTTCCAATCCAGTTTTTATGCAACCGCCAAAATGCTTCCTTATCTTTAAAGGAAGCGACAGGGTATTCTCCCGTAAGGTTGCCATTCCTGTATGTCTTGTGCCCTGCGAAATTCCAGCCTTCATCCATATACCAAAGCTCGAATTCGACATCGGGAAAAATCTCGCTCAATCTTATCATCACTGGTTTTGGCAGACTCCAGGCAGTTGCGAAGATAATCTCATTATCATCAATATGATTCTTGCAGCTATTCCATTTAGTTCCCCAATACTTCACGCTCCAATCGTAGTCCGTATCAGCTCCATATTGCTCGATCAAATTTTTTCTATAGGCATCTAATTCTTCATCGCTCATCTTTTCTTCTGCTGGCGTCTTAGCTTTAAAAATGCTTTTTCTCAAAGCTTTGGGCATCTGGATCAGACGATTGAAATCGAACCGGTATTCTCCCTCTCGGGTTCGGGATAAGATTTTCTCCCTGATCTTTTGGACTACCTCTTTTTCTGCCTGGATGACTAATTTGTTGGCGACATAGTTTGGCATAAGGAATGAAGTTAGAAGATAAGTTTTTTGATCTCAACCCATAGAAACTAAGAAGTTAGATGTTTGCCGAAAACGCGAAGATTTTTATCACGAATAAGACGAATGGTCGAATGGCACGAATAGTTTTTATAAAAATTTCATTCGCGTAATTTGTATATTCGTGTCATTCGTGATTAATACCTGTTTGGTTTCGGCTTGTCCGAGATAGAAAAAAGAAACGGCTTCTTCTGTTCGGGAAAAAGAAAAAAAATAAAAGCACTCTTCTGAGGCTTCCTGTTGCCAGCAACTCCTGCCAATGGGAGAGACGACTCTAATCACGAATAATACGAATGACCGAATGGCACGAATAGTTTTAGAACAATCTCATTCGTTGGGGTAAGGTAAAAAGTTCAAAGATTTTGCGTAACGCCGAGGGAGGGCAAGGGCTTTTAGGTATAAAAAATTTTCAGAAAAATTTTCATCCTTCAGGCTCATCCTGCCTTCTGAAAAGAATATTAGAAAAGAAAGTTGAGTGGATATTTTTTTTCAGAAAGGAGATCGGATGGCCCCGAAATACCATAAACCTTTCAGCAGTACCATTGCCAAATTTTCCACCTGCTCTCTTCCCCCGCTTTCGTCTGTTGGGGTGTCTGGTTATGTGGCAGTGATTTTGTGCTTTCCTTTTACGCTCTACTTCTTATGCGGAAAAATTGTCTTTGCTTTGATTGACGGATGCGCTTCCCTGATCCAGAAATGCAGTGCCGATTGTTATTTTCCATGCAGCAAGAGCCTGGTTCATCCCCATCTTTTCGCAAAGGCAACGTTTCTTCAGGCTATTTTCTGGCCTGTTCTTATTCTCTATTTTTCTCCGATCCTGTTGCGGATTCCTTTTCTTATGATCTGGATGCTCTTCTTCACGTTTGCCGTGATCGTCTCTTTTCTTTTCGTGCAGTTCATCAAGCTCCTCAGGAAGATATGGAATGCAGTGTCGGTGATCTGCAACAACATTACCTGAGCCTTTTTTTGAGTCCAGGAAGAAGGAAGAAAAGAGAGAAGAGACTCAACGCTCTTTCAAAATCACATCCAAAATCATAGGATGAGCAGGGTCTGATTTTTAGATTGAAACCTTTATATTGTAAGAGTTTGGCGTGATTTCTGAAAACGCATCCAGAAATCACCATTGTGCAAAGAAAGGAGCAAAGGCATGTCGCCTTTTTGGAAAAAACAAGAAGAAAAAGAGACTGAAATAGTGGTACAGGAAACATCAACAGACAAGGAAGAAAAGTCAGCCTTGTTGCAGTCGAAAGAGAACACCAATGATGCAAGCAAACTTCCTGATCCTATGACATTGTGTATTCCGTCTGAATCGTCTATTGCTTCTCAAAAATGCGATGGCGAAGAAATCCAGGGAGCGGTTTTGCAAGACGAACGGACAGAGAACGTGGATTCTCTATCGGAAATGCAGGGCAATCCGAAGTTGCCTCTGAATTTACAGGAACATGCTTCCGATGTGCACCCAGAACTGCCCATTATGTGGGAAAGTCTGGATACGAACGACATTCGCTTTCTTACGTTTCTCGTCAAGTATGGTTGCCTTTCATCTTCTCTTCGGGAGATGATTCTTGCAGACCAATCTCCCCTCAAACCTTGTCTACGAAGTGTTCTCCAAATTGTCAGCGAAAAAGGCAACGAGATTTATTTTCTTACCGAAAAAAGCCTGCAACTTTACTTACAGGCAACAGGCATTCCTGCCAGAGACGTGGCTGGTAAAATCCTCTTCTGCGAACATTTTCCCCAGGAAAGATTGACCCAAATCTTGCAAGAGATCGAAATCTTGCTTGCTTTCGAAATGGCATGCCAGCAGGAAAAAGACTGCTTCCTTTTCGACTGGCTTTCCCCTTATAACCCACGCAAAAAGAGGATGCTCAAAATCCGAAAACCTGACGGTAAACGGGGCAGTTTAAAGCCTGGCCCTGTCGTGGTAGTCAAAAAAAATGAGCAAAAATGTTGCCTGATCTTCGACAAGATTTCCTGTCATTCTGCCTTCGTTCCAGGAGAAAGACTGGCTAAATTCGAGGCCATACTCAAGGGCTATCATGGCTGGCTTTCTGCACCTGAAAAAGTCAGCCAGTGGGTCAAAAAACGGGGACTTTATGTTTCCACAGAGGCAGTGGTCGTTGCTTTGCTTTTTCCTTCCGAGCATAAAAACATGCTCCATGATCTCATCCATATTTGCGAGGATCTGCAAATCAATACGGCAATCTATTTTGCCGACCGTAACTCGTTTCTGGAAAAACCTTTTACATGCTGGCAAGCCTGCACCTCTCAAGAACGCAATCTTTTTGTCAGAGCAAAGTGCAAAAAAAAATTGCAATAAAAAAGAATCGTTCGGTCTCTTTGGCCTCTCTCAAAAGAATAATAAAACAGGAAGAAAAGAAGGCGTTTCTTTTCAAAAATTTTGGAAACTTGTATCAGAAAGGAACATGAATGGACAGATGTAAACATTGTAACGAAGTCATTGATAAAGATATGGATGTGGTTTGCCCTTTTTGTGGTGCAGAAGTGTCGGATTCTCCCACTGGCTCCATTATCCCCCAGTCGGTCGTCAAACCGGCCAAACGCCCTAAAATTCCGGTTACTGTCATGCTCGGTATTACCGTAGATGGCACGGGGTCTTCCAACAGTTTTCAGGTAGGCATTCCCCTGACGCTCAAGATCATCCTGGAAAAGCTGGAAGCCAAAGCCAAAAGCGTTCGCTGCTACCTTCAGATCCATCGGGATCTGGATTATGGCGAAGAACCTGTACTCATCACCAACAATGGCTCACCGGCTCAGGCATTGGAGGATTTGAAATCGGTGGTTTTTACCGGAGGCGGTGATGCAGAGGAAAGTCACCTGGACGCGGTTGAAAATTTGCTTACGCTTCCCTGGGAGCCTGATCTTTCGACATGCAGAGGAGCCATACTTGGGATTCTCAATGCCGATACCAAGCCCTTACGCTCTGGCAAAAGCATCCAGGAGCTGGCGCAGGAAATCAAAAAACGAAATCTTTTGTTCTATCTTGTCTGCGAACCAACGCCCCAGTTGCAAGAGATAGTAAACGAAACCGGCGGAATGATGTTTCCTATCAGCAACAACCCGGAAGCATCGGAATTACAGAAAATAGCCATGCAACTAGGGGCCAGCATCATTGCCAGTGTCAGCAAACACAGCACTGTCCCGATTGTTGGCCCTCAGCCAGACTAAAAAGGAGTAGAGTATGCACGCCAGACCCACTCTGGAACAGATAGAGTATCTCGTGTCTATTGGTATTGATCGTAAGGCGATATGCCCTTAGAAAGACCATTTTAATCACGAATTTTGCGAATAAACGAATGCCACGAATGGATTAACAATTTCTTATTTGTGCTATTCGGTTATTCGTACCATTCGTGATTTAACCTATATTCCGCTGCCTCTAAGGCGAGAAATAACATTTTTCGACCTCTACGCC